>JBBQPD010000657.1:0-4312 GCA_038331535.1 Gemmatales bacterium
TCTGCTGCATCTCAAATGCACCGACGGCACCGGCAAGGCCAACGTCCGCCGCGTCATGCTCTCCGGCTTCGGCACCGAGGACACGCACCACATCATTCACACCTTCCGCTGGGGGCCGGACGGCTGCCTGTATTTCAACCAGTCGATCTACATTCACAGCCACATCGAAACGCCCTATGGCGTCCGCCGGTTGGGCGGCGGCGGCATCTGGCAGTATCGGCCAGAGACGCAGCAGTTGGAGGTCCACGCCCGCGGCTGGTGGAACGCCTGGGGCCATCACTTCGATCGCTTCGGCCAGGAATTCGTGACCGACGGCGCCGGCGGCGAGGGCATCAATCCGCTCGTCCTCGGGGCCAGTTACACCGCCACCCCCGGCGCTACCCGCGTCCTGCAAGGACTGAACCCCGGCAGTCCGAAGTACTGCGGCCTGGAAATCCTCAGCGGAAGACACCTGCCGGAAGACTGGCGCGGCAGCCTCATCACCAACGATTTCCGCGGCCACCGCGTCTGCCGTTTCACCGTGCAGCCCGACGGCTCCGGCTTCTCGGCCAAGCTGATGGCGGACCTCATCACCTCGAACCACCCGGCGTTTCGGCCCATCGACGTGAAGATGGGTCCGGACGGGGCAATCTACATTGCGGATTGGTATAATCCGATTATCCAGCATGGCGAAGTCGATTTCCGCGATCCACGCCGCGACGTGACGCATGGCCGCATCTGGCGCGTCGCCGCCAAGGGCCGGCCGACGGTCGCGCCGCCGAAGCTCGTCGGCGCCCCCACCGAGCAATTGCTGGAAGCGCTCAAGGCGCCCGAGGATTGGACGCGCCATCAGGCGCGACGTGTCCTCAAGGAGCGCGGCAAGGAAATCCTGCCGGCGCTGGCCGCGTGGACGGCGAAACTCGACGCATCCAAGCCGGAAGACGTGCCGCACCGGCTCGAAGCGCTGTGGGTCTATCAGTCGCTCGACGAGGTTGAGCCGCGTCTGCTGGCGTCTCTGCTCACGACGGCCGAGTACCCGATTCGCACGGCGGCGGTGCGTGCGGTCGGAGCGTGGCACGGCCGGTTGAAAGACCCGCTCGACCTGCTGGCGGCACGTGTCGCGGACGATCATCCACAGGTCCGGATCGAAGCGGTCCGCGCTCTCGGCAGCATTCCGAGCGTGCGCGCCGCCGAGCTGGCGCTGACGGCCCTCGACCGGCCAGTGGATAAATACATCGATTACGCCCTGTGGTTGACGCTGCGCGACTTGCAGTCGTACTGGATGCCGGCGTTGCAGCAGGGGAAGCTCGACTACGGCGGGCAGACGAATCGGCTGCTGTTCGCGCTGCAAGCGATCGGCACGAAGGGCGTGCTGCCGACGCTAGTCGATCTCGTCAAGAAGGGCAAGGTGCCGGCCGAGGGCGAGGAGGGCGTGCTGTCGCTGATCGCCGCGCTGGGCGGCCCGGCCGACCTCGCACTCGTCTTCGACCGGGCGGCGACGGACACCGCTCCGGTGAAGCTGCGCGTGCAACTCCTGTCGGCCCTGGAGCAGGCGGCGCGGCAGCGAAACGAGCGCCCCGGCGGCGAATTGAAGCGGCTCGACGCCCTCCTCAATTCCGAGAACGAGGTGATCCTGGCTGGCGCCGCACGGCTCGCCGGCCTGTGGAAGCAGGAAGACGCGCGGCCGCGCCTGCTGGAGCTATCCCGCGCGGAGAAAATGTCCGACGACCTGCGTCAGGCGGTCCTCGACGGACTGGTCGCACTCGGCGGCATCCCGAGCCGCGACGCCCTCTTCGAGATTGTGAAAAAAGAGAAGGCGACGCGCCCGACGCGGCGCATGGCCCTGATCGCCCTCGCCGCTCTCGACGTGGACACCGCGGCCGACCTGAGCGCGGCGGTTCTGGCCCTTTCGCCGGACGGCGACGGCTCGGCGGAGGTATTCGACGCCTTCGTTCAGCGCAAGAACGGGGCGACCACGCTTGCGAAGGCGCTCGCCGGTCAAAAGCTGCCGCCGGACGTCGCCAAGGTCGGAGTGCGGGCGGTGCGCGCCTCCGGCCGCGACGCCCCGGACCTGATCGACGCACTGACGAAGTCCGGCAGCCTCACCGCGGGCGCGCGTAAACTGACGGCCGACGAGATGCGGCAGATGGTCGGCGACGTGGCGAAGCTCGGCGATCCGGCGCGCGGCGAGGCTGTGTTCCGCCGCAAGGATCAGCTCTGTCTCAAGTGTCACGCCGTCGCCGGCGCCGGCGGCCAGGTCGGTCCCGACCTGAGCAGCGTCGGCGCCAGCGCCCAGGTCGATTACCTGATCGAGTCGCTGCTGGAGCCGAACAAGGTCGTCAAGGAAAACTATCACGCGGTGCGCGTCGAAATGAAAGACGGGCGATTGTTCACCGGCATCAAGGTTCGGCAGACCGAGAACGAGATGATCCTGCGCACCGCCGAGGACAAGGAGATTGCCCTGCCCCTCAAGAAGATCGACGAGAGCAAGCCCGGCCCGTCGCTCATGCCGGATGGTCTCACCGACCCGCTAACGCGCGGCGAACTGGTGGACCTGGTGCGCTTCTTATCTGAGTTGGGGAAGGTCGGTCCCTACTCGGTGAGCAAGGCTCGGCTCGTGCGCCGCTGGCAAGTGCTGGCGCCAACGCCCAGCGTCGTGGAACTGTTGAGTCGCAACGGTCTGGGCGCCGCGGCCTCGGACGACCCAGCGCTGGTGTGGGAGCCGGCTTACACGACCGTCGCCGGCATCCTCACGGTGGCCGATCTGCCGCGCTTTGAATCGCAAAAACCGGCCGCAGTCGTGCGTTGCCAGTTGGACGTGACCACGGCGGGAAAGGTCCAGTTAAAGCTGAATTCGACGAAGGGGATCACGCTGTGGCTGGGCAAGACGCCGATCACACCGCAGGAGGCGCTCACTCTGGACTTGCCGGCGGGCCTGCACACACTGACGTTCGCGCTGGACTTGAAGGAACGCCGCGACGGGCTGACCTGCGAACTGGACGACGTGCCGGGGTCGGCGGCGCGAGCGCGAATTGTCGGGGGCAAATAGAGGATCCAGCGGCTCTTTTCTCGTTCCTCTCGTTCCCAAACCCCGTTTGAGAACGAGAGGCAGCGTCACTTCGTTCGCTGCAACCACACGCTCAACACGCGCGCCACTTGCTCCAGGCTGTCGCCGGAACAGTTCGCCGGTACGTCGGTGACGCGGTGCCAGTGCGGGTAATCGAAATCGATGACATCGACGGCCGGGATGCCGTTGCGATTCAGCGCCAGGTGATCGTCCTCGACAGCGAACTTGCTGAACTCGTTGCTGCGAAAGGCGGTACACTTCAATTCGCCGGCAATGCCCCAGACCTCGCGCACCAGCTTCTCGGCCTTCCACCACGAGTTTTGCTCGATGGGGAACTTGATGTTCTTGCCGCCGACCATGTCGAGCAGGATCGCCCCGGTGTACTGCATGGTGCCGCGGTTCTTACGGTATTCCGTCGCGAAATGTTTCGAGCCAAAGAAATACTCGTCGCTGCGCTCCCAGACGAATTCCTCACCGTCGAAGAAGACGAAATCGACGCCGACCGTGGTGTCGAGATCCTTCATGTGGTGGGCCAGCTCCATGAGCAGTGCCACGCCGGAGCCGCCGTCGTTGGCGCTGATGAACGGCTCCTTCCGCAAACGCTCCGTCGGCTCCTCGTCGGCGTAGGGTCGCGTGTCGTAGTGGGAACAGAGAATGACGCGCCGCAAGCGGTCGGGGTTCCAGGAGACGATCAGGTTTGCCATCTCGACGTTCTGCTGCCGGAGACGAGCCTGCTTGCCGGTATTGAAGCGCTGATAGACGACCTTGCCGCCCAGGTCGGTGAAGTGTTTTTCGAGCATCTCCTGCTGTTTCTTCATGCCCTCGGTGCCGCTCATGCGCGTGCCGATCTTGCACAGCGCCTCCAGGTAACCCATAGCTCGCTTGGCGTCGAACGGGGCCGGCTTGGCAGCGCCGGGACGGTCGGCGGCGAAGCCGTCGGGCTTCTTCTTTTCTCCGGGCTGGAACATGGCGAACCCGCCTACCGCCGCCAGGGAAACGACCAGGAGCGCGCTGACGACGATTCGCCAGTGCCGGCGCGGCGCCGACGTCGATTCGTGTTTCGTCCGTGACATATCCTGGCCCTCGGAGGATGACCTGACCCGCCCATCATAATACCCCGCGGGAGTGCGGCGTGCGAGTCCGATTTGGCGGGGACAAGCCCCGGAAATGGTATATCCGCGGTGGCCGGGGTGGCGGTTTGGGAAAACGGCACGCGGGCACACAACGGTTTAGCTGGGGCAAGACAAAATGAGGTGGGTTAATAGA
>JBBQPD010000658.1:0-4307 GCA_038331535.1 Gemmatales bacterium
GACCGACTGATGGTTCTGAGCTTGGCCGACACGACCGTGAGCAACTCCGGTCTGGAACATCTGCGCGATCTGCCCCGTTTGCGCGATCTGTCGCTGAAAGGGACGCGCGTCACCGGCGCCGGCTTGACCTGGTTGACGAACTCGACCGCGCTGCGCCGACTCGACCTGAGCAGCACCGCAGTAGGCGACGCGGGGCTGGCGTCGGTCGGCAAGTTGAGCGAGCTAGCCGTCCTGGGATTGGATCGCACGGAGGTCGGCGATGCGGGACTTGCCCATCTGAAAGCGTGTGAAAAGCTGGAAGGGCTGCATCTCAGCCACACGTCGATTACCGACGCGGGCCTGGTTTCGCTCAAGCGAATGTCGAAGTTGCGCACACTGGACCTGTCGGCGACGAAGGTAACGGACGCGGGACTGGCCCATTTGGCGGGTTTAACGGCGCTGGAGACGCTGGTGCTGCGCGACACGTCGGTGAGCGTTGAGGCCGCAGAGCGCTTGCAGAAGGCGTTGCCGAAATTGAGCGTACAACGCTGACGCGTCCGTTGCGACAGACAAGACGGACTTGTCGAGCGAGGTCGCGCACGCGAAACTAACGGCAATGAGGATCTGGCGGGACAATCCGGAGCAGCGTGATGCAGCCGACGACTCCGCGGGATTTCCTGACGGTGGCTCTCCAGAGACTCACGGCTGCCGTCGATATCATGGAATCGTTACGCCTTACTCTCGAAGCGCAATATATCGGGGGCTATTCGGTCGAATGCTCTCTCAAGGCGCTGATCCTGGAGAAGACGGTAGAGCCTGACCGGTCGGCCATGCTGGACCGATTGACCCACGGCGCTACCTATCATCGGGCTGAAGTTCTACTAGACAGGTTAAGAGAACGAGGAGTCGTTCTCACGGTCGATCTTGCCAAGCGGATGCGTCGATTCGACTGGACGACTGATCTGCGGTATGAGACGGGGCGAAAAGATACCGGCGAAACATACGGTCTACTTCGCACCGCACGAGCAATCTACGAATGGGTGGAGGGACAAATACCATGACGACAACCACCACACCGCTTTGGGAAGCCAAGCGTACTCCCGAAACACGGATGGTCGAGACTCTTCTTGGGCAGCATTTTCAGCAAGCGGATTCCTACCGCTACAACTCCGCCTCGATTCGGGTTCGAGTCATCGACCCCCGATTCGAAGGAATGCCGCGCGAACAGCGCGACGCAATGGTCGAGCAATACCTGGACACGCTGCCCCTAGAGACGCAGCGGGACATCGTAACCCTATTCACGTTCGCTCCCTCGGAGCTGACGCAGTCGCCGACCACGTTCAGGGAATACATGCTCAATACGGAGTTTGACGAACCAAATCGGACGATCCTTTGATTCTTCAGTCTTTTCATAACGTCGGTCGCGCGCAGCACCTTGAAACGGCCTCAGGACTGGTCCGCGAAACTGCAGGTGATGGGCGTCGTCACCGCTCTGCCCTTTCCGTTCCCTGAACGTCAACCGAGTTTGCGAACAAGCCCCACCTTCTGCGACAATACCACAATCGCATTATTGCGCGGCCCGGACGATGCGGAGAACAGTACGGACATGCGAATCCTGCACACGGCGGACTGGCATCTGGGCGACCGGCTCGGACGCATCGACCGCACCGACGACCTGCGCCGCGCCGTCGAACGGGTTGCCGAGTATTGTGCGTCCGAAAAAGTGGACGTGCTCCTCGTCGCTGGCGACCTCTTCAGTGAGATGGCCGGACCCGACGGCTTGCGCGACGCCATCCGCCATTTACAGGCGGTCTTTGAGGGCTTTCTGCGCGACGGCGGTACCATCCTGACGCTGACCGGCAATCACGACAAGGAGAGCTTCTGCCAGACGCTGCGGCACGCCATGAGCCTCGCCTCGCCGGTGCCGAGCCGGTCCGGCAGTCTGTGCCAGCCCGGCCGACTTTACCTCGCCACGGAACCGACGCTCCTTCGCCTCGCGGACTGCGCGACGGGCGGCGCCGTCCAGTTTGTGCTGATGCCCTATCCGACGCCGGTGCGCTACCTGACCGACGAGACGTCGCAGCGTTACCAGAGCCTGGAGGAAAAGAATCGCCATCTGATGAGCGCCTTCACCGAGCGCTTGCGCTCGATCCTCAAGAGCGACGGCTTCGACCCGGCGTTGCCCAGCGTCTTGGGCGCTCATATCGCCATGCAGGGCAGCGACCTCTCGACGCGCTTTCGCCTGACGCCGGAGGAAGACGTCGTGTTCGACGACACGAGCCTTCTCGACAGCTTCGCTTACGTGGCGCTCGGCCATATTCACAAGCCGCAGTTTCTCAACGGCCGCGTCCACGTCCGTTACTGCGGCAGCATCGAACGGCTCGACCTGGGCGAGAGCAACGACGACAAAGGCGTGGTCCTCGTCGATGTGGGAATGGGAGGTCTGCGCGCGCCGCCAACGATTTTGCCGCTGGAGGCGACGCCGATTTATGTCGTTCAGGTCGCTTCGCCGCGCGAACAGCTCCCCGCGCTCCGTGTACAATATGCCAGTGCCGACCGCGACCTGGTGCGGCTCGAATGCATTTACACGGCGGGCGTGGATAACCGCGAAGAGACGCTGCGCGAGCTGGAAACGATCTTCCCGCGCTGGTACGACCGCCAGATTACCGAGGTGAATTCGCTAACGGGAACCCTGGTCGCCGGCGAAGCGGCGCGGTCGAAGAGCTTCGAGGAAACGGTGCGCGATTACCTGGGACAGGAACTGATGAACCATCCCGAAGACGTGCGTGAGTCGGTGCTGGCACGACTCGAAGCGCTCATGAAGCAGGTGCAGGAATGATCCCGCGTTCGATCAAGCTCAAGGGTTTTCTCTGTTACAAGGACGAGCAGAAGATCGACTTCGACGGCAGCACGACGCTGTGGATGCTGGCGGGGTTGAACGGCTCCGGCAAGTCGGCCATCTTCGACGCCGTCACCTTCGCGCTCTTCGGCCATCACCGCGGCGGCGGCACCAACAACCACGAGCTTATCAACAAGGACGGCGAGGGTTTCCTCGTCGAGTTTGATTTCCTGCTCGACGGCCGCACCTATCGCGCCAAGCGCACCCTGCGCCGGAAAGCCGGCGGCGGCGGGGGAGCAAGTACACAACAAATCTTCCGATTCGAAGATGACAAGTGGGTCGCGCTGGAGGGGACGAACCTCAGCACGCAATTCAAGGAATGGGTGCGCGACAACATTGGCTTGAACTACGAGACATTCACGTCGTCCGTGCTGCTGCTGCAAGGCCGGGCGGAGAAGCTGCTCGATTCCAAGCCGGAAGGCCGGCGCGAAGTGCTTGCGAGTATCGTCGATCTGGAGCGCTACGAGAAACTGCATCGACTCGCCGACGATCGCCGCAAGGTACTCGATGGCCAGATCAAGACGCTGTCGAACCGACTTGGCTCGACTCCGGCCGTGCAACCCCTGGAACTGGCCGCGGCTGAGGAAGTGATTTTTCAAGCGGAGGAAGCGCGCGCCGACGCGCGTCAGGAAGTCGAGCGCTGGCAGGGGTTGGAGTATCGGGCGAAGGCATGGCAGGAATTGCAGGGTCGGCTGCGGACGGCGCGCGAGCGCTTTACGCAGGCCCGCACCCTGCTCGGTGAGTCGGCGGGCATCGAGAAGGCATTGGCCCGGTTGCGCGAGCTGCGCGACATATTGCCGCATATCCAGGTTCTCGTCGAACAGCGTGCCGCTCAGCATACCGCCGCGGAGCGCATCAAGGAGTTGGCGAAACAACGCCAGAAAAAGAAGGAGGAGCTAGAAGAACGCGACCACGCCCTCAAGCAGGCACGCGACAAACGGACGACGCTCCTGAACCTCATCGGCAAGGATGAGGAGCGGTATCGCGAGGTCGTCACCAAGCTCCGGCAAAGCACCGCCCGCATGGAGAAGCTGAAGGAGTACGAGAGCCACGAAGCGGATTTCCAACGGTTCAAGGTGGAACTTGGCCGGCTGCCTGCCGATCCGTCCGAGGGGGTGTCGGCAGCGCGCGCGGCGATGGAGGCTGTCGAGGCGGTCGCCCGCGTGGTGCCGCTGCTCGTTCGCTTCGCGGCGCATCGCGACGAACTGAGTGCGGCCCTGGATCGCGAAAAGAAAACGCGCGAAACACAAAGTACGGTTGAGAAGCGCGGCAAGAAGTGTCTCGCTGAAGCCGAGGCGCTCAAACCGAAGCTGGACGAGTCGGCCAAGGCGCACCAGCAGGCCGCCGAGCAGGCCGCCGAGGCACGAACGCTGTTGCAGCAGGCGCGCGAGTCGTTGCGCGAGCTGAGCCAGATCGACGGCGCCAAGGT
>JBBQPD010000659.1:0-4305 GCA_038331535.1 Gemmatales bacterium
CCTGAACCGGCTGACGCTGAAGCTGGAGAAGGGCGACGTGTACGGGTTCATCGGCCCTAACGGCGCCGGCAAGACGACGACCATGCGCATCCTGGCGACGCTGCTGAATCCAACCTGGGGCGAGGCGTCGGTGTGCGGCTACTCGATCTACAACAACGCGAAAGAGATCCGCCGGCACATCGGCTACATGCCGGACTTCTTCGGCGTCTACGACGACATGAAGGTGATCGAGTACCTCGAATTCTTCGCCGCCGCCTACCGCATCAAAGGGCCGGAGCGTCGCCGCCGTTGCGAGGAAGTGTTGGAGTTGGTCGAACTCGGCTACAAGCGCGATGCCCTGGTGACGAGCCTGTCGCGCGGCATGACGCAGCGCCTGGGTCTGGCGCGTGTGCTGCTGCACCAACCCGATGTGCTGCTGCTCGACGAGCCGGCCAGCGGTCTCGACCCGCGCGCCCGCATCGAAATGCGCGGCCTGCTGAAAGAGCTACAGAAGATGGGCAAAACGATCATGGTCTCCAGCCACATCCTGCCGGAGTTGGCGGACATCTGCAACAAGATCGGCATCATCGAACGCGGCCAGTTGATTTTCGATGGCACCGTCGAGTCGGCGATCCGCCAGGTGCGCCAGCGCATGGTCTACTTCGTGCAGGTCGCCAACGGCTTGAACCCGATGGCGAAGGAACTGCTCGAAGGGCACCACGACGTACTCGGCGTCGAGACAAGGGACGAGGGCGACCTGCTGCGTGTCACGCTCAATGACACGGTCGAAGACGGCAGCTTCCTCGCCGAGGAGCTGATCAAAAAAGGCTTCCGCGTCAAAATGCTCAAGGAGGAGGAAGTCGATCTCGAAGACGTGTTCCTGTCGATCACCAAGGGAGTCACGAACTAAGTTTACGTTGCGCGCGAAACGTAACCGAGACGACAAACAACCATGCGTATTCTCGTCACCGGCGGCGCCGGCTACGTCGGCAGCCACGCCGTCAAGCTGCTGCTGTCCCGCGGCCACGACGTCTGGGTTTACGACAACCTCTCGGCCGGGCATCGTGCCGCCGTGCCCGCAGGGCGGCTAATCGTCGGCGACCTGTCCGAGCGCGATCGACTCGATCAGGTGCTGGTCGAACGCCGCATCGAGGCGGTGTTGCACTTCGCCGCGTTCGCGCTGGTCGGCGAGTCGGTGCGTCAGCCGGTAAAGTATTATCAGAACAACGTTATCAACACTCTCTACTTGCTCGACGCCTTGCGCCGCCACGGCGTCAGTCGCTTCGTTTTTTCCAGCACCTGCGCCGTCTACGGCGTCCCGAACGTGGTACCGATCACCGAGGACGAGCCAACGAAGCCGGTGAACCCCTACGGGAACACGAAGCTGGCCATCGAACGGGCGTTGGCCGATTACGCCGCCGCACATGACTGGGGCGTCGCCATCCTGCGTTATTTCAATGCCGCCGGCGCCAGCCCGGACGGCGACATCGGCGAAGACCACGATCCCGAGAGCCATCTCATCCCGATCGTGTTACAGGCCGCACTGGGAAAGCGGCCGGCTGTCGAAGTGTACGGCACCGATTATCCAACGCCGGACGGCACTTGCATACGCGATTACATTCATGTCGATGACCTGGCCGCGGCGCATCTACTCGCCCTGGAAGTGCTAAAACCTGGCAAGCTATTGCATTGCAATCTCGGCACCGGCCGTGGTCACAGCGTCCGCGAGGTGATCCAAACCGCCGAGGAAGTGAGCGGCCGCAAGGTGCCGGTGAAGGAGGGGGCGCGGCGTCCGGGTGATCCACCGGCTCTGGTGGCAGCCGCGGACAAGGCAAGGAAAGAGTTGGGCTGGCGACCACACTACGCTGACTTAAGAGCGATCGTCGAAACGGCCTGGAACTGGCATCGCAAACATCCCAACGGATTCGGGGGCTAATGGCCGCTTGCGGTTTAGCGGCAATTGACCGCTAAGCCGCAAGCGGCGAAACGGGGGTCACTTCTTCACCCGCCGTGCATCGACGGCGGTCATGCGGCCGTAACCTTCCGCCCAGTTCGCCTGGAATTCGGCCTGTCCCGCGTACTCGTCAGACCCCAACTCCGCTTTCCAGTCCTTGCTCACCTTGCCGGTGTAATCGACATCCACTTTCACCAGATATTTCCCCGGCGGTAGCGCCGGCTTGCTCGCCTTCCACGACGCGGCTCGTTTCGAGTCCTTCGCCGCTACGAGCGTCAGCGTGTGCTGCCACACTTTGCCTTTGCCCCACACGACGCGGTCGGAAAACGCGATCGGCTCGTTTTCCCAGGCGCGCTTCTCGGCGTCCCAAGCGAAAACGCGCACCGCCGTCAGCTTGTCGCCCCACGCCTCCGGCGTCTCGGTCAGTTTCAGCCAGATCTCGCTACCGAACTGGACGCGGTCCGTGGCCGACTTCGGCAGCTCCTCCGCCTTCGTGTACTTGTTACCGGCCAGAGCGACGTAGTCGTCCAGGAAAGCCCGGAAAGCTTTGTAACCCTGATCGCCCGGCACGATCTTCTTGCCGCCGCCGTGTTTCACCTCGCCGAGCGGCTTCAGCAGCAGCAGGCTTTTCTCCGGTTCCTTCAGGTTGACCAAGGTACTCTCGTGGAGCAAGTAATTCATCGTCTCCTCGGCGCCGCCTTTCTTGATCCAGGCCACGCGGTCGCCGTGTTCCTTGCGCCGCTTCTCGCACTCGGGATCGCCTTCGATATGGCAGCTCATACAGCGAAAACGCAGCGACCAGATATTGCGCTCGAACGATTCCAGGAGGCGATCCTTGCGCGCGTGACGGATCACCTCGACCGGCCTCTCCGCTTTGGCGAGGTCGGCGGGCGCCAGTTTGGGCGCATCGCGCAGCTTCGGATCGGCACAGCAGGCCTTGATCCATTCGGCGAATGCCTCGTACTCGACCTTGCGAATCTTTTCGTGAATGAGGTTCGGCCCATCGCGCTTCTCCTCGCGCATGTTGATGAGCTTCAGGATTTTCGACGCCGCGGGGTTTTCGAGGTCGATCAATCCTTGATCGCGGAGCGACAAGAACGTCTTTTCCGAAGACGGCAGGATGTAGTTTTTCAGATCGACGCCGGACAAATGGCACTGAACGCAGCTCGACGGATTGGGCGATTTGAAGATCGGCACGATGCGCCGCTCGAACACTTGTTCAGCGGGCGGCTCAGCGGAATTAGCGACAGATGAACACAGATGAACACAGATAAAGGCAAAGAGAACGACAAAAGAATGCTGTGAGGTCCGCCGGACGAAGTTAGTGACCATTGGCCATTTCTCGCTTTGTCTTTATCTGAGTTTATCTGTGTTCATCTGTGGCTAATTCTTCTGTTCTTCGAAGCGCGTGATCTTTTCGACGCGGCGGGCGTGGCGGCCGCTCTCGAACTCGGTCTCCAGCCAGATACGGATCATGCGATCGATCAGTTCCTCGCCGAGCAGGTCGGCCGACAGGCAGAGTACATTGGCGTCATTGTGGCGGCGGCTCATCTCGGCTGTGATGCTGTCGTGGCACGGTGCGGCGCGAACGCCCTTCACCTTGTTCGCCGCGATGCACATGCCGATTCCGGTGCCGCAAACCAGGATGCCGCGCTGCGCCCGGCCCTCGCCGACCGCCTGGCCCACCTGAAAGGCGAAGTCCGGGTAATCGACGTTCTCGCGCCGGTCCGGTCCGGTGTCCAGCACCTCGTGGCCAAGTTGCTGCAACAGCGACGTGATGCGCCGCTTCACTTCATATCCGCGATGGTCGCTGCCGATGGCAATTTTCATGGCTACGCCGCTCTCACCCCCTGAGTGGGCACTGGTATTTTATGGGTTCGACGGCCGGGGAGGCGAGGAGGCCATGATTTCCTCCGCCAGGGCATCGACGTGTGTCCAGATGGCGGCGGCACAGTCGGTGTAGACGGCTCGGTCATGCCCGACAGGGTCGGACAGATCGTCGCCTGCCGCGCTGAGCAGACGCGGCGGCTCGGTCAGCCCTGCGGACGCCGCAGCTAGCGCTTCGACGTGATCGCTCGTCATACCCACCACGTAATCGGCCTGGAACAGCAGTTCGGCAGTCATAGCGCGGCTGCGATGGCCGGACAGATCAGCCCCATAGGCCGCCGCTTCGGCAATCGCTTCAGCCGCCGCCGGTCCTCCGCTGTAAGCCGATAACCCCGCTGAGATCACCATGTAGCCGCGCGCCGACAACTCCGCCGGCGAACAGCCGAGACGATCGCTGAGCCGTTTTTTGCACAGCGCCTCCGCCATGGGACTGCGGCAGGTGTTTCCCGTGCAGACGAACACGATCAGGCAGACCGTCTGCCGCT
>JBBQPD010000660.1:0-4305 GCA_038331535.1 Gemmatales bacterium
CCCGTCTTTACCCCGAAGGGGCAGGGCTTCCAAGGTGCCTCGCAAGCCCTTTTCTAACAAGGACTTGCGAGTAACACTATTGAGACAATCGGTAACAAATCATTAGAGACGTCCAGGTTCGCTATCGCAAGTGTCGTATACAACAGGAATTGCGGCATCAGCTATTTTGCGAGTCTCTAATTCACCTTGGAAGCCCTGCCCCTTCGGGGTAAATACCGGGCCAGCCATTTGCGCGAATCCGTCTAACCAAATTCACGCGCTCGCGATGTTCACATAGCAGTGAACGTGCGGCAACACGCGATAGTTCCACACGAACCCCGGCCCTTCCAGGCGCCAGAAGTGCCACCGTTCGTTATCCGTGGCGTCCTTGTCGCGGTAGAACGCGAGGTGCAGTTTGTCGAGACCGCCGTTGTTCTTGAGGATCAGCATCACCTCGTCGGCGTCTTCCTTGCGATAGGGAGAGAGCAGGTCGCGCATGACCTTTTCGACCAGCGCCTGCTGATCCTTGCTCAGCTCCTTCGCGGCGATGCCCGGCTTTTCCTCTTCCGGCTTGCGGAACTTGATCGACGGGGCCAGCTCGCCAGGCGTGCCGACGACGACCGCCTTCTTGAGCTGCTTCTCGTCGAGCGCCTTGGCGACTTCCAGCACGCTCTTGGTCTGGAAGTTGAAGATGTTGCCGGCGACGTAGCCGTTGGGAGAGTGGCCGTAGTACATCGGACCGCCCCAGGCGGCGCCGTCCATGAAGTCGCCGTCGGCGCGCAGCGTCAGGTGATGGCCGGTGAACAGCCAGGCGTACTTCTGGCCCTTCGTCGGTTCGCCGAAGAAGTGGGCGCCGCAGTTCGCGAATGTCTTGCTCGCGTCCCAGGTGCCGTCGCGGCTGATGCGGCGATAACCGTCGTCGCCGGAGACCATGGCGCGGACGATCTTTTCGAGAAGTTCCTGCTGCGGCTTGGTGTACACGTCGCCGATCTTCTTGTTCATGAAGGCGGCGTTGTACATGCCGAGACGACTCGGAGCGCCTTTGGCCCCGTGGTCGAAGGGGAGCTGAATCGCTTTCTTCTGCGCGTCGTCGAGGCCGGCGAACAGTTCCTGGATGAGCGCCTCGGCGGGCTTCGGCGCCTGGTCGGCGCGGCGAGCGCGGGCGACGGAAGGCACAGCGCCGACGGTCGCGGCCAGGGCGGCGCCGCCCGCGACGCGCATGAAGTCGCGGCGATCCAACGGCGTTTGGCCGGCCGGATCATGACATTCCGGGCAGTTCGGTTCGTTCGATTCGAGCATCGGAACCTCCTGGTGGGTAAGCAGGCGAGCAGAACTCTTTCGCATCATCATGATAGGCGCGACACCGGATTGCCAACTATTTCCGTCGCGATTTCATTTGCTTGCTTTTCGCGCGAACCGTAAACACGCGGAGCCGCGCCCGATGTACGCGGCCTTCACTCCGCTTACTTCGTGCGCGGCTCTCACCACTGGGAGCCACCGGCCATGAAACGCTCGCTCGTTCTTCTCATCGCGCTCGCGACCGTCCCGTTCGGGAGGGGCGCGGAAATCAAGACGCACGAGGTCAAGCTCAACGGCCACGTCTTCACGCTGCCGGTCGGTTTCGAGATCGAACTCGTCGCCGGCCCGCTGCTGATCGAGCGCCCCATCTCCGCATCGTTCGACGACCAGGGCCGGCTCTACGTCACCGTGTCGTCCGGTTCCAATGCGCGCGGGCCGCAGCAGGCGGAGGAGAAGACGCACAAAGTCCTTCGACTTGAAGATACCCAGGGCAACGGCGTCTTCGACAAGGCGACCGTCTTCGCCGACAAGCTTGGGTTGCCGGAGGGAGCGCTCTGGTACAACGGTTCGCTCTACGTCACCGCCCCGCCGCAGATTTTGAAGCTGACCGATACCACCGGCAACGGCAAGGCGGACAAGCGCGAAGTCTGGCACGACGGCAAAACGGTCACCGGCTGCATGAACGATCTGCACGGCCCCTGGCTCGGCCCCGACGGCTGGATTTACTGGACGAAGGGCGCCTGGGCGACGCAAACCTACATGGTCCACGGCAAGAAATTCGAGTCGCGCGCCAGCCACGTCTTTCGCGCCCGCCCCGACGGCACCGGCATCGAGCCAGTGATGACCGGCGGCATGGACAACCCGGTCGGCCTGGCCTTCACGCCGACCGGCGAGCGCATCGTCTCCGGCACCTTCTTCGTGCATCCCGGCGGCGGCCAGCGCGACGGCCTGATTCACGCGGTTTACGGCGGCATCTACGGCAAGGATCACGACCCGATTCACGACCCGATTCACAAATGGACCGGCCCGCAAGTCATGCCCGTCATGACGCACCTCGGCGCCGCCGCCCCTTGCGGCATGATCCGCTACGAGTCGGACGTCTTCGGCAAGGAGTACAAGGACAACCTGTTCCTTTGCCAGTTCAACATGCGCAAGGTGTCGCGGCACATCCTGGAGCCGGACGGCGCCACCTTCAAGACGAAGGACTCGGATTTCCTCGTCTCGAACAACCACGATTTCCACCCGACCGACGTACTGGAAGACGCCGACGGCAGCCTCCTCGTCGTCGATACCGGCGGTTGGTACAAGATTTGTTGCCCGACATCGCAACTGGTGAAGCCGGATGTGCTGGGGGGGATTTATCGGATACGCAAGAAGGGGGCGGAGCAGATCTTGAATCCGCACGGAGCATCTGGCTCGTGGGAAAAGTTGGATGTCGATCAGTTGATAAAACTCCTTGGCGATAGGAGGCCGGTCGTACAGAAGCGCGCCGTATCAACGCTTGCGGAAAGGGGTCCCGACGCTCTCGAAGCGGTCCTCGCTAAGTTCTACTCCTTGTCCTCTCAAGCAAAATGCAACCACATTTGGGCAGCAGCCCGAGTAGACGGTGAACGTGCACGTGAAGTCGTTTTTCGATATTTACTTCAGGAGGTGAAGGACGCGGTCGTGATACAGGTCGCTCTTCGCGCAGCCAGTCTTTGGCGTCGCAAAAAGGATGATGCTGCAATAGAGAAAACCTATCGAATGTCAGATCATAACAATCATATTCGTCGAGCCTCCGTGGAAGCGCTTGGTCGAACCAACAGTGGTACGGGTCTCGTAGTGGCTATGCTGCTTGATTCGTTCGGGGAGATTGAAAAAGACGATCGATTCTTCGATCATTCAGTTATCTATGCCATCATCGAAATCGGAAACCGCGAAGAAACGGCTAGGATGCTGACGTGGCAGAATCCCCGCATACGCCGCGCCGCCCTCATCGCCCTCGATCAGATGGACGGTGGCAAACTCGACGTGAAGACCGTTACGGCCGAACTCGCCTCTACCGACCCGCGCCTCAAGGAAGCAGCGACGTGGATCATCGGCCGTCATCCCGAATGGGGTAACGATCTTGCCGGTTTTCTGCGCGATCGTCTCGCAGTGAAAGGTCTCACCGCAACCGACCGCGATGAGTTGGTCGGACTTCTGGCACGTTTCTCAGCGTCTTCGGCCGTGCAGGAATTGCTCACCGTAAGTCTGCGTGATGCCGCGAAATCGCCCGAATCCTGCCGCACGGTGCTGCGGGCCATCGCCAAATCGGGATTGAAGACAACTCCCGAACTATGGCTGAATGGTTTGACGGAACTTCTCGCAAGCACTGATCTAGACATTGTGAAGGAGGCGGTCACGACAGCTCGCGTTTTGCCCGCCCCGAAGTCGCGCCCCGATAAACTCGTCGCCGCGCTTCTTCGGATCGGCGACGACGAGAAGACGCCGGAAGCTGTGCGTCTCACCGCGCTCGCGGCGGTTCCGGTCGGACTTCCTGCCGTGAAGCCAGACCTGTTCGCTTTCCTCGCCGGGCGCCTCGACAAGGAACAGACCGTCAAGATTCGCTCTCTGGCCGCGGACATTCTCTCCCGTGCGAAACTCGATGCGCCGCAACTCCTCGCCCTTGCCGCGGCGCTCAAGACGACCGGCCCGATGGAGATCAACCGTCTGCTCGATGCCTTTCCGCAATCGACTGACGATAAGGTCGGCCTCGCTCTCCTGACGGCCCTGAACGAGCCGGCGGCGCGCTCCACCTTGCGGGCCGAGACCGTCAAGGCGAGTCTCAAGAAATACGGTCCAGCAGTGCAGAAGGAGGCGGAGAAGCTGTACGCGGCGCTTGATGTCGATGCGACGAAGCGCTTTGCGAAGCTCGAAGAAATGCTGCCGCTGCTGAAAGACGGCGACGTGCGCCGCGGGCAGGCCGTCTTCAACAATCCCAAGGCGGTCTGTGCGTCGTGCCACACCATCGGCTATGTCGGCGGCAAAGTCGGGCCGGACCTGACG
>JBBQPD010000661.1:0-4305 GCA_038331535.1 Gemmatales bacterium
GTAACAGAAACCCACACCCGCCCCGCGACCTTCTGGGAGCGTACTGCCCAGAACGCTCCCTGACGGACGCGGCTCGTTATCCATTGCCTTGTGGGTCGCAACTTGACCTTGCTCAACTCTGCGGATTCGCTATCTTGCCCCGCGCTCGTCAAGGAAGGCGAGCGAGTCCGGATGCCGGAGGCGAGTTGCATGCGCACACGCAGGTTGGCTTTTCTGATCGTCGCCCTGCTGGTTCCGTTGAGCAGCGGTTGCCTGTTCGTGGCCGCGGGCGCCGCAGTTGGTGCGGGCGCTTACGGATACTACGCCCTGACGCATCGTCTGTATCGCGATTATCCCCGCGACCTCGCTCAGACTACAGCAGCCGTGCGGACCGCGCTTGCCGACCTGCGCTTTCCCGCCGCCAGGGAAGAGACGAAGGACGATTCCGTGAGCTTTGAGACGAAGGCGCCCGACGGCGCTCGCGTGAGCATCGACCTTCGGACCATCGCGGGGCGCGTTCCTGCCGACGGAACCACGACGCGCGTCGGCATTCACTTCGGCCTGGGCGGGGATGAAGTCTCTTCCGAGCGTATTCTCAATCAAGTAGGCGAGCGCCTCGGCATCGCGCCGCCGCAGCCCCAACAGGTGCAGCAGCCTTTGCGCCCGGTGCCGCAACCGATCACCGGCGTGAACGAGACGGCTCAACCGCCGCTGGCGAAATGATCGAATCATTTACGAGCCGTGACCGTCAGGGAGCGCGGGGACCAGCGCTCCCTGACGGTCGCGGCTCGTAATTACATTACTTCTTCTCGACGACCCAGATGTTGCGATACTGCACCTGGCCGCCGTGGCCTTGAAGATGGATCGACCCCGGCGTGTCTTCCTCGGGGCGGCCGCCGCCGGTCGGGTTGTTCAATTCGACGTTGTCATGAATCAAAACGCCGTTGTGATAAACCGTCGCGCGGGCCTTGGCGACGCGCTTGCCGTCTTCAAACTTCGCCGCCGTGAAGTCGATGTCGTAGGTCTGCCACGTCAGCGGCGGGTAGCACATGTTGACCAGCGGCTTGTGCAGCGTGTAGATACCGCCGCACTCGTTGTTCTCACCCTTGAGGCCGAAACTGTCGAGCACCTGCACTTCGTAGCGGTGCTGGAGGTAGACGCCGCTGTTGCTGCGCCCCTGGCCGCCGGCGAACGGCATGAAGGAAAGGCGAAACTCGACGTGAAGTTTGTGGTCCTTGAACGTGGATTTCGAGTCGATTTCGCTGCCGAGTAAGTTCCCGTCCACGAGCTTGCCGTTCGGCCATTCCTCGGTGAGCTTGCCGTCGAACAACACCCTGGCGCCTTCCGGGGGCTTCTCGCCGCTCGTCTTGCTCACGCGGACGACGCGCTTCAGGGTGAATGCCGTGCCTTCCGCCGTTTTGCCGGTGATCGTGCTGCCGTTGACGGTAGCAGTCCACTTGCCGTCCTTGCTGGTGATGGTCGTCGTCTCGCCGTCCGTCTTGGCCGTGGCGTCGATGTGCTTGGCGTAGTCGCCGCCGTCGCCGCGCAGGCCGCCGGGCAGGATGTTGACCATGAAATTGCCGTTGCCGCGTGCGACCACTTCGGCGCCGAGCTTCGCCTTGTCCGCCGTCTCTCCCACGTATTCGCCTTGAATCGCGTAATCCGGGCCGGCCTTCTCGACCTCGATGGCGACTAGGTTTTCAGGTTTCTTTTTCTCCTCTTTCTTCTCTTCCGGTGCGGCCTGGGCGGGCAGGCAGAAAGCCATCACCATCGTCAATGTGATCCCGGCCAGCAGTCGTCGCGTCATTGTGACTTTCCTCGATGTGCGTGGGTCAGCAAGGCGGCCGCGCTGCCTGCGCGGAACGTCTCGGTGTAGCAGGTAAGGGCGGCAGTCCGTCGCGCCCGACAGGTTCTCTTGCGGCATGCTACCCCTTGACGCGGGTCACGGCAAGCAAAGAACCAGCGCGCGCGGGCTTGCATTTCGCGAAACGTTAACAGGAATTTGGCGAGTTTCTGCTTGACAGCTCCCTTGTGCGCCTCGTATGATAACACCGTGATCGGAGTATATCTCTGGATCACATCCTGTCTATTTGTTTCGATCGGCCGGATTCCCCTAGGTCCAAGGTGCGATCGGCTGTGAAGCGTTTCAGCGCTTCCGGGTACCGTGATCGGTCCCTGTAATTTCTCCGCTCGATTTCGTGGCGCGGATTCCTTGATAGAGTCCTCCGCAGCGCGGTAAGCATAATCCTCGATATCTCCTCCACCACGTAAGGAGGCGATTTGACCAATCCGGAAGTGGCGCACAGTCCCCAGCCCCCCTGGGACATGCCCGCTTCCGGATCTTTTTTTCCCTCGACGACAACTCATCGCTCGCCCGACTGGAAGCGTCCTTTCAATTCCCTATCACTACCAGCGCCAGCGGCGCAGAACCGCCAAGCCGCAAGCGGCGATACTACTGAATTCCGGGGGCCAGTCGTTGTACGAGAATCGACGCAAGGGACTTGCCCCTCCACCGCTTGCCGACAACAAGGGAAGCGTGAGTGCCGGCGCGGCGCTCATGGCCGACTACAGCTGGAGCAAGCTGCGCCGCGACCTCATCGCCGGGTTGACGGTGGCCGCCGTCGCCGTTCCGCAGGCGATGGCCTATTCTGTCATCGCGGGCGTCGATCCCCGCTACGGGCTGTATACGGCCGTTGTGATGACCGCTCTCGGATCGCTGTTCGGCTCTTCCTCTCATCTCATGAACGGGCCGACAAACGCCATCTCGCTCGTCGTCTTCAGTGCCATCGCCGGCCTCGGCCAGCTCGACGCGATGCAAAAATCGGAAGCGGTATTTCTCCTCGCCTTGCTGGTGGGGATCATCCAAATCGTCATCGCGCTGTGCAAGCTCGGCGATCTGACACGCTACGTCTCCGAATCGGTCATCATCGGCTTCATGACAGGGGCCGGATTGCTGGTCGGGCTGAGCCAGGTGCCGAACTTGCTTGGCCTGGCGAATGTCGGCGACGGTCATCAGCACTTGCTTCACCGGATCTGGCTTTCATTTAGTACCGGCGGTCCCATACAGCCCGGCGCCGTGGCGATTGGGTTGGGAACCGCGGTAGTCGTCATTCTGTTGCGGCGTATCGACAGACGCTGGAACATTCCGCTGCCGGATATGCTCATCACACTCGTGCTGGCGTCGATTGTGGCAACGCTGTGCGGCTGGCACGAGAGCTGGCCGCCGTTTCAGGAAGGGTTGCCGGCGCCGCATATCCCGGTCATCGACACCGACTGGATTCGCCCGCTCAGCGGCAGCGCGACGGCCGTGGCGATGCTCGGTTTGCTGGAGGCGCTCGCCATCGCCAAATCGATCTCCGCGCGAACGCGGCAGCCAATCGATTACAATCGCCAGTGTCTTGCCGAGGGTCTGGCGAACCTGGGCGGCGGTCTATTCCAGTGCATGCCGGGATCCGGCTCGCTGTCGCGCTCGGCGATCAACTATCAGGCGGGCGCTTATAGCCGGTTGTCCGGAATCTTCTGTGCCGCCGCGGTCGCCGTGGTGATCCTCCTCTTCGCGTCCTGGTCGAAGTACGTACCCAAGCCCGCCCTGGCCGGCATCCTGATGGTGACGGCCTGGCGGCTCATCGATCGTACGCGCCTCGCCTACTGCTTCAAAGCCACGCGCTACGACGCCGGCATCGCCCTCGCCACCGCTGGTTTTGCCGTGCTGTTGAACATCGAGTATTCGATCCTGTTCGGCACCTTTCTGTCGTTCCTGCTGTACATCCCGAGAGCTGCCCGCCTTCAGTCCAGCGAGCTGACATTGACGTCCGCGCGCGTCCTGCGCGAGCGCCAGCCGGACGATCCGCGCTGCACCAAACTGGTCATTTGCAGTCTGGAGGGAGAGCTGTTTTTCGGCGCCGCTCCGGAACTCGATGAATATCTGGAGCAGCTGGCGCGGAGGACCGAGGAAGGTGTGCGTGTGATTGTGCTGCGCGTCAAGCGGACGCGCAATCCGGACATGGTGTGCCTGGAAAGGCTGCAACATTTCTTGCAGGAGATGCGGGCGAAACACGTCGAAGTGCTGCTGTGCGGGGTGCGCGAAGACTTTGCCCAGGTGCTCACGAATCTCGGCTTTCACGAATGGCTGCCCGCGTCTTGCGTCTTTCTAGAGGAGCCATCCGCTGGTTCCTCCACGCTAAAGGCGGTACGCCACGCCTACGAACTCCTGGGCTACGAGCTCTGCCCAACCTGCCCGCGCCATCAAGACGTGTCCGCGCAGCGGGCGGATTGGTACTACGTGATTTAATACGAGCCGCGGCCGGGCGGGGGGGGGGGCGCCCC
>JBBQPD010000662.1:0-4302 GCA_038331535.1 Gemmatales bacterium
AACCGCTAAGCCGCAAGCGGGAAACGATTAAAAACCGCCGCGGAACGGTACGACGAACGCCTTGTAAACGTCGTTTACCGCGGTCGCCGTAATGACGAGGTCGAAACCGATGCGCTTCTCGTCGAGCGTCACGGCGGAGCCGACGAAGCTGGGGTTGCCCGTCGGCAGCGCGGCCGGATACTTGTCCGGCAGGTTGAAGCCGAAGCCGCCGAGGATCGGCCGCACGACCTCCGTGATCGCCGTCCCGTAGGCCACGATGTCAACGAGGCCGACCAGCGTCGCCCCGTTCGGCATCTCTTTGCGCGCTTGCTGATAGCCCGTCTTCTGGCCGACAGCGCCTGTGCCGCTGAATTGCTTGTCGAGCAGCGCCGTGGCTGACTTCCAGTCCGACGCCGTCACGGTAATCAGTTGCTTGTCGTCGGCGCCGATCCAGATGGTCGTCTTCTCGCCGAGGAACTTCTTGAAGCCCTCGGCCATCTTCTTCTGCACTTCTTCCGGCAGTTCCGTGCCGCCGGTGGCCCCGGCCATCTTCTCAAGATCCCAGACCAGCGTCACCGCGTCGAACGAGAGATCCTTGTACTTGCCGGCGCCCTTCTTCAGCACCGCCGGCTCCTTGAGCATGCCGCTGGCGAAGGTGTCGCCCTTGGACAGATTGTCGAGGACCAGCGCTTGCGCGGCGAGCGCCTTGGCCGGCTCGGCGAACTGCCACAGTTGCACGCCGCTGGCCGGCAGGCCGGCGACGTCGAGGCGGGCGCCGGGGCCGGCCTTGGCAAACGCCTCAACCGCCGCTTTCATCGCCTTGCCACCCTTGCCGTCCGGCTCGCCCGAAGCGCCAATGGCGAGCGGACCCAGGAGCTTGAACATCTCCGGATTGGTCATCAGCGCGGTGTAGAACACTTGCCCCGCCGGCGACCGATCGAGGGATTCCAGGTCCACCGGCTTGTAGGTCTTCAGCAGCGCCGCGGTCTTGGTGTTCGGCCGCAGCTCGCTCTGGACGTGCAGCACCAGCGCGGTCGGCCGGAACTCCACGGTCAGCAGCACGCCCTTGCTGTCCTCGATCGCCTGGAACAGCGGGCCGACGAGGTTGCGGGCGGCTTCGATCATGCCGCGCTGGTTCTTGCCCAGCCCTTCCTCCGCGGTCTTGAGCGCTTCCTCGATGCTTTCCTTCGCCGTCTTGATCTGCTCGGCGTAGTCCTTGTTGACCACGTCCATGCTCAGGTAGAAGCCGAGGTCTCCCGTCAGCAGCTTGGCCGCCTGGTCCGTGCTGATCTTGGTGTCGAGGCCGGCCGGCATCTTGGTGTAGGCGAGCGCCGTCTTCTCATCCTGCGTCACCACGGCGTAACCCTTGCGCTGCAAGAAATACACCGGCTTGCCGTCCACGGTTGTACTCTCGTAACCCTTCGGGTCGGCCTTCAGCGCCTTGCGCTCCTCCTCTTTGAGGATGCCGTCGCGGAACGCCTTGTAATCCGTGACCGCGAAGACGGCGGCGAACTTCGGCTCCTCGTCCTTGGGCATTTCACTGAAGGCGAGGAAGACCGGCCCTTCCTTGACCAGGCCGCGGAACTTGCGTTCTTCGATGCCGTCCTCCAACATCTTCTTGATCGCGATCTCGGCAAACGGGGCCAGGTCCGGTAGGGCATTCTTGATGTAGACCAGCAGCCGGTCGGTGCTGCCTTCGAAGCCATGTACGTAAACGACCAGCGGCGACGTGGCCGGAATCTGAGCCAGGGCCGACTTGTCCGCCGGCAGCGGCGCCGCCGCCACCGGGACCGCCAGGACCAGGGCCAACAGCACCGCGAACGACTTCCACCATCCTACGCGCGTCATGGTTGCAACTCCTTGTGTGAATGTGAGGATATTCTCTCACGAGCCGCGACCGTCAGGGAGCGCTCCCTGACGGTCGCGGCTCGTGATGCTATCTCTTGCCAAGCAGATTAAAGGCACTATTTCCCCGTCGCCGTCACGGACACCTCGGCCTTCTTCCCCTGTGCTGGGAGGAGAAACAAGTCGAAGGGTTTCTTACCCGGCGCGATCTCAAAGGTCGCTTCCTGCATTTTCTCTTTGCTGGTCAGTACGTCTTTCGGAGACTGTCCCATCTTGAAAGCCTTCATCGCCGCTTCGCTGTTGGAAGCAAGGACGACGTACGCGCTGATATTCACTCCGGGCGACTTGATCGTTAGCGTCGCCTTCTCGACCAGCGGCTCGACGAAGCTGCGCCGCTGATAGGTCTCGTCCTGTTCGACCGTGACGGTCTCCTTGTAATTCAGTTTGGCGCCGCAGCCCGTCAGCGCCAGCAGGGCGACGGCCAGTAGGCCGGCCTGAAATCGGTGGAACAATCGCATGCTCGGGGTTCTCCTCAGGGGATAGCGGTCCGTTCGGTGTTCGCGCTCGCCGTGCGGATCAGGCCGGGGCGCGTGGAGAAGTCGTTCTGGGCTTCCATGTGGAAGCGGCTCCAGGTCAAGGGTCGTGCCAGCGATTCGATGTGCAACATCACCTCGCCGTTCTGAAACAGGCGGACCGTGCCCGACGACTGGCTGACGGCGACCGCAATCGCCTTGGTCGCCTTGCTGATCGACGCCGCCGCCGCGTGCCGGGTGCCGAGGCCCATGCTCAGCGTGATGCCGGTGTCCGGCGCCTCGATGCGCATGCACGCCTTCACGGCCACGCCGTCGCGGCGGATCAGCAGGGCGCCTTCGAGCTGGGCGATGTCCTTGATCTGTTCGCGCACCGCCTTGTCGCGCAGGTCGCGTTCGGCGTCGCTGTAGCCGCGGAACGGGTTGAAATTCATCGGCCGGGCCATCGTCAGCACCTTGCGCGTGTCGCCGACGACGAACAGCGTCCCGACGGGGCGCCCCTCACGGCCTTCGCGGCCGATTTCCGTCGCCAGATCGACGACGGCCCGGAGCGTCTCCAGCGGCACCTGCGTGTCGAGCTTGCGCAAATCCTGGGCGCTGAGCCGTTCGAGGTGTTCGCCCAGGTGGATGATACTGAGCGTGTCGATGGCCTCCGGGTTGTCCTTGCCGACCTCGATGCCGTTGTAGAGCGCGACGACGTCGGCACTCTGGCGCAACTTGTCGGAGCGGACGGCTTCGAGCAGGGCGAGGCTCATGCGCTCCTGCGTCGGCGTCGGTCCGGGGTCGATTTCGAGGACCGTGAGGTTTGGGTAAGTCTTGAGCTTGGTCGTGAGCGCCACGTCCTGGGCGGCGACGAGAAGGCGACAGCCGTCGAGTTCTTTCTGGACGACGTCCCAGTCGAGGTCGGTTTCGGTGTACAGCAAAACGGCGTCGGCCGGCAGGGTCTGGACGAGGTGCCGGGCCCCTTGAAAGAGCGCAAGCGTTTGTGGAGCGAGACCCATAAGGATGCCTGCACCGCGCGTCGAAAACCGCCCTCGGAAGTCCGTATTCGGTCATCGTAACGGCGGCGGGGCACAGGGGCAATCGACGAATCGGGCAATTCGGGCAAAAAGGGGGAAAAAATGTTGGACACGTCGATTGCCGCTTGCGGCTTAGCGGTCAAACGCCGCTAAGCCGCAAGCGGCAATCAGCGATACGACCAGACGCCCTCTTGTTTTGTCCCCGGCGCACTTTTAGGATAAAACACGGACGGCGCGTGTTGTTACCGAATTCTCCTGGTTCCCCAACCCGATTGGAGAGCACATGAACAAGAAGACGCGGAAATGGACGGCCGGCGCCGTGCTGGCCCTGGCCCTGTGCGGCGTGACCGTCGGCATGAGTCGCGGCGCCGACGACGAGGACGAACTGCTGAACAAGGCCATCGAGGCCGCAAAGAAGGTCATCCTGGAGAAGAGCGACGGCCCCATGGACGCCGCCGCCGCCGCCATGCTGGCCAAGGAACACAAGATGGAAGCCACGATGAAGCTCTTCAAGCCGAAGAGCAAGCGCGGCGTCGGTGTCGGCGACCTGACCAAGGCTGGCCACAAGGACAGCATCGAACTGCTCATCCGCGACTACACCATCAAATCGCCGACCAAGGCGGAAGTCGAAAAATATAACAAGGAGCTAATCAAGGCGGCTAACATCACCGCGATCATCGCGGAAATGACGCCGAACTGGGCGCCCATCAAGGATTCCGGCCCGAAGACGAAGGCGAAATGGTTGGAATTGACGAAGGAAATGAAGGAAGGCGCCGCCGACCTGGTCGCGGGCGCCAAGGCGAAGGACGAGAAGGCCGTCGAGACCGCGGCCAAAAGGTTGAACAACAGCTGCGCCGAGTGCCACAAGATTTTCCGCGACGACAAGTAAGGGGTCGCAGTTGGACGAGCCGCGACCGTCAGGGAGCGCT
>JBBQPD010000663.1:0-4281 GCA_038331535.1 Gemmatales bacterium
GGAATCTCCTGGAATACCTGACCGCCTGCTGCCAGGCGTTAACCAGCGGGGCCAAACCGCCCTCACTCCTCCTCGCAGCGACGGCCCAATAGCTTCGACTACCTGGTCGGCAAGGATGCTGAGCGGCCCGTGAACGCCTACGAAATCTTAGGGGGAACCTCTCTACTTTTCACCAAGCGACGGCCAGCAACGCGAGTGTTCGTTTGTTCATGGAAACGTGCGAAAGTCCAGGTATGCTTCGTTTGCAATTCCGGCTTGGAAGTGGACATGGAATATCGAAAAATATGCGCACAGACTTGGAAGCTATCCCGGAAGGTATTGGTTTGCTACGAGCCGCGACCGTTAGGGAGCGGTTGTCGCAGCATCGCGCCGACGCTCCCTACCGGTCGCGGCTCGTAGAACCCACAATCCGTTTCAGAGACGATGGGGAGCAACGCCCGCTGGAGCGGATGGCGAAATGAACAGCAGCCCGCAGCTTCCCTTGCTTGCGCTGCGGGCAGGTGATCTCTCACGCCGCCGCCCGCACTTCGGCGCCGCGCTGCCATTCCACCTGGCGCGCCAGTCCCTCGTCGAGTCCGACGTGCGGCTGCCAGCCGAGGTGCCGCCATAGTTTCGTCGTGTCCGCGGTCGTGTAGCGCTGGTCGCCGGTGCGGGCCGATTGCCGCAGGACGATCGCCTTGCGGCCGAGAATGCGTTCCAACTTGCTCAGCACGTCCCACACCGAGACCGTCTCGCCGCCGCCGACGTTGTACGTTTCGCCCAGCGGCGCGCCCAGCGCCGCCACCGTCGCCGCGACGCAATCTTCCACGTAGGTGTTGCCGCGCATTTGCAAGCCGTCGCCGAACACGGTTAGTGGATCGCCGTGCAACAGCGCCCGGATGAAGCGATGGTAACCCATGTCCGGCCGCTGGCGCGGCCCGTAGACGGAGAAGTAGCGCAACACCACAAGAGGTAAGTCGTGCTCTTCCGCGAAGGCCCGACAGAGGTTTTCGCCCGCCAGCTTGGTGACGCCGTAGGGCGAGATCGGCCGCGTCGGCAGCGTCTCGTCGCCGGAGCTATAGCGGCCGTAGACCGACGAGGTGGAGACGTACACGAAGCGCGGTAGTTTCGCGCGGCCGCGCACCGCCTCCAGAAGGCGAAAGGTGGCGGCGATGTTGCAGCTTTCGTACAAATCGAACTCAGTCCAGCTTTTGGGCAGCCCGGCCATCGCCGCCAGGTGAAAGACGGCCTCGACGCCATCGAGCGCCGGGGCTGGATCGTCGCCACGCAAATCGAGCGTGTGCCAGGTGAAACGCGGATGAGCGCGGAAGTTGGCGAGGTTGGCCTCTTTGAGCACCCTGGGGTAGAAGGGGATGAAGGCGTCGAGGCCCACGACCTCGTGGCCGTCGCGCAGCAGGCGCTCGCACAGGTGGGAGCCGATGAAACCCGCGGCCCCGGTGACCAGGCACCTCATGCGTCCCCTCCTCTTTGGGGCTGAAAAAGCGAATGGTACGGAAAGTGGCTTGTAGTGCGCCCGCCGGGGGCGTGTCAATCGGAGTCCGCGTTGTTTACGTTTCGCGCGTTCGCCCCGAGGTAAGTGCGTCTCCCGAAGGAGGCAACGCCGGCATTGCGGCCTGAAGGGCCGTTTCTGTCAGCACCCCTCCCCCAGGCCCTCGGTCTGGGCTAACAGAAGCGGCCCTTCAGGCCGCAGGGTCGGCCAAGGCTCTGCTTGACATGGAGGGCCGACCTTTTTACACTGCGACCCGCTTTCGGTTGGGAAACCGAATCGGACGCCGTTTCCTTACCGCCTTCTTGGTCTTTTGGATAGGAGGGTACGCCATCGACTGACCGCTGCTGACACTTGTGAGATTGGCAACTTCGACATGGATGCTCGAAATCGCTCGGCCTCGTTATTAACAGTGTGGCCAGAACTATGGATAGGAAAGGAACCACGCTCATGAGTCGTTTCAAAACGCGTCTTCTCATGCCTCTCGTCGGCCTGTTGCTCCTCTCGGCAACGCAGGTCCGTGCCGACCCCATCGACATCGACTGGACCTACAGCTGGACCCCCAGCTCGGTCAGCTTGTTCGGCGATAGCGGCTCCAAGGGCGGCTATATCGCGTTCACGCCCAATTCGGCTGCTGGTGCGACCAACACCTCGACCATCGTCGCGACCAACTTGACCACGGTCAGCGGCGCCTCGCCGAACCTGCCGGACCAGTACGGCGCCGGCACCGGCTTCTACTCGCTGTCGCTGGTCATCACCGACGTGGCTTCCGGCCAGTCGAACCTGTTGAACCCGCTGAATTTCGCCGGCAAGCTTAGTGGTACGTTCTCGGACCACAATTCGCTGGTGACCAACCAGTTCAGCGGCCTACTGACGCAACAGGTGACCCTGGGCGACAACGTGTATACCGTGACCATCGGCCCCTACACGCCCCCCGGGCCGCCGAACGTGGACAACCAGGTCGTGGGCAGCATCGGCGCCCTCGTCTCGGTGGAACCGGCCGTCATCGAGACCAAGAACGCGCCGGAGCCGTCCACCATGGTTCTGTCGCTCTTCGGCCTGACCACGGTGGGCGCCGGCTGGTGGCGCAAGCGCCGCGCCGCCGCGGCCTGATGTAAACGCGTGCGGCGTGGCGAGACTTCTCGCCACGCCGCACAATTTTGTTTGCCGCTTGCGGCTTAGCTGGCAAGCGCCGCTAAGCCGCAAGCGGCAAACAAAGCCACGAACACTTAGCGCCTTCACACCAGGGACCGACATGCACCGCATTCCTCGTCTCGACACTTTATTCCCCCGTCGCCATCCCTCTCCTCGTTGCGAGGAACGGCCGCCGCGGCGCGGGCCAGCCCCACCCTAGCACGCCAGAACGCCGACGGCCCGGGACGGATCCCGGCGCCTTCCTCGACCCGATTCCGCACCCGGCTGAGGACCTGACCGATGGACCGGATTCCGACGCGACGCAAGATCAATTACAAGTTCCTGCTCTGCCTGCTGGCTGGCGGCTCCGTCCTGCTGGGCGGATTGTTCGCCGTCCACCATTTCCAGTCGAAGCGCATCGCGAAAGCGCTGTTGTGGCAGGCAAACCACGCCGAGAAGCAGGGCCAGACCGAGCGCATGGCCCGCTATCTCGAGCGCTACCGCGAGTTCGCTCCGAGCGACATGGCGGAAGCCGCGCGCCTGGGCAAGACGTGGGCCGGCGAAGCCTTCGCCGGCAACTACCGCATTCGCCGCAAGGCCGTGTTCCTCCTCGATACGGTGCTGCGCGACGATCCGGCCCGCGCCGACCTGCGCCGGCTGCTCGTCCGGGCGGCCCTGGAGATCGGCCAGCTCAAGACGGCGCGCGACCACCTCCTAGCTCTGCTCGCCGAGGATGCCACTCCGCGCGTCGCGATGACCGACGTCGAACGCGGCGAGGTCGAGTGTTACTGGGGCGTACTCTGCGAGGCGGAGAAGGACAAGCCGGACCGGGCCATCGCCTGGTATCGCGCCGCCGTCTTGCACGCACCGGAAGGGCAATCCGCCTACGTCAACCTGGCCTGGCTGCTGCGCAACCGGGCGAAACACGAGATCGACACGGAGAAGGCGAGACCGCTGGCGGCCGAGGCGGAGCGCCTGGTGGATCGGCTGGTCGAGAAGAACCCGGAGTCGGCGCTGGCCTATCTCGCGCGCTGGCGCTTTCACCGCGAGTTCGAGCTGATTAACCTCCAGAAGACGCCGGACCCGCTGCGTCTCGCGTTGAACGACGCGGCCGAGGACGTGGCTCGCGCGTTGCAGCGGTCGCCGGACGCGGTCGAGGTACTGTTGGCCGCCGCCGACGTCGAGCGCCTGAAGTTCGACGCCGACCGGGAGAAGAACAAGGAAGGCCGGGCGGAGGCGCGCCGCCACCTGGCGCGCGGCCTGGATATTCAGGCCAAGCTTGGTGCTCGCGGCGTCAACAACCCGGCCCAGTTCCAGCTGCTCTGGCAACTGACGAACCTGCTGCTCGACGAGCGCCAGGACGCCCAGACGCCGGTGGAGGCTCACTCCGCCCTGCAAGAGGAGGCGGGTCGGCGCATCATCCAGTTGCGGCGCACGCGCCTCAAGCCCGCGTCTACGGTGCCGGCGGCGGCCGACTTCCTCGAAGCCCGCCAGCTCGTTCTCAACGAGGAGTTCGCCAAGGCCGAACCGCTGCTGACGCGCAGCCGTACTATCCTCGAAAAGCAGGCCGACCTCGCCGTGCAAATCAACCTCCTGCTCGGCGCCTGCTACAGCCGGCTCGAAAACCCGGTCGGCATGCTCGACTCGTACAACCGCGTCCT
>JBBQPD010000664.1:0-4262 GCA_038331535.1 Gemmatales bacterium
GACGAACGCCTGGAACTCCTTGCGAACCTCACGACGGCTTTCCAGCTTCGGCATGCGGTCGAGGAGGATGCGGCCTTCCTCGGCAAGCGCGGCGGGAAGCTTGCCCTCGGCGCCCAACTTGGCGATGGTGACGAGTCGTTCCTCGCGCTTGGAAGAAGCGGCAGGATTGCGCGTCAGGACGTAGTGGCTGCCGCGGCCCAGAACGAAGTGCTGCTGCTGCTTCTCTTCAGTCGTCTTGCCGAACTTGCGGGCCAGGTCGCCCATCGTCTTATCGAGGTACGTCGACAGCTCGTCCACCGTCACGAGACCGTCCGATTCGTAGCCCTCCTTGTCGGCCGCGCCCTTGAGGCCGTCGAGCACCGCCTGGGCGAAAATGCCGTGCTTTTCGAGATCGATCGAAGCGCGCAGGCCGTTGGTGGCGAGAAAGACGACGCGTCCGGGGACCGACAGGTGGTCATCGCTGCCGTCGTCGCCGAGGAACTCCTTGTAGGGAGCGTCGCCCAGGCGCGGCTCGGTGATCGCCGTCTTGGCCGTGAAGCCCTTGAAGTCCACGTCCACGAAGCCGCAGAAGTGTTGGCTCTTGAGATCCTTGAGGATGTCGCCCACCTCCGAGGCCGCGACGGCGTCCTTCTCACGTCCAGCGAAGGTAGAATCCGCGGCGAGGTAAGCACGGCGATCGCCGGCTTCACCGATCGGGGCGCCGTTGCCGAAGAACGCGAAAATGACCAGGTCTTGAGGGCGGGCCTTGCCCACGATGCCCTTGAGAGCGCTAATGATGTTTTCGCGGGTGGCGTCGCTCCCGACGAGCAGACGGGCGTCGTCCTTGTTGGTGTCGTGGTATTTCTTGTCCGTGAAAACGTCGTAGAGGGCTTTCGCATCCTCCTCGGCGTTCGCTCGCTTTTTGATCTCGTCGTCCTTGTACTTGCCGACGCCGACGACGAGCACATACGTCTTTGGCGCGGCCTTGACTTCTTCGGCGCGCGCGGACAGGCCAACGACCAGGGCGGCCAGGAGCACGCCCAGGTATCGCAAACTCTTCGCCGGGGTCATGTTCGATCAGTCCTTTCCAAAAGAAGCGGAGGAAGGCCGCCGTGCGGCCCCCATTGCCTCCGTCGTGTGGCGGCGGATCGGTCCGTCGGGAGAGGCGGAAGAATCCGAAAACTCGACGCAATCATTATACCCGAACGGAGCCGTCCGCCTATTGTGGCGGACTTTTCGATCCAGTCAACCCAAATTGCCGGTGCCCATTGCCGCTTGCGGCTTAGCGGTCGTGCGCCGCTAAGCCGCAAGCGGCAACGGAGCGCACCTGAATTAACCGCGATCGGGAGCCGGCCGGAGAATGAAGAGGACGGCAGCGCCTTCCGGCGTCGTTTTGAATTCGGTGGGCCGCACCTGTCCGGCCGGCGCGAGACAGATGGTTAACAGGCCCTTTTCGAGCAGGTAGATGCCGCTGGAATGCTTCGCGCCCTCGACGTGAACGTCAATCGTCTTCGGCGCCCGCGTCGTTCCCAACTTGAACGTTGCTCGGCTCTCCTCATCCAGGGGCGCAAACCGGGTCACCAGCATGTCCGCCTCGAAGGTGACTGCCTTGCCACAGAACTCGGGCGACAGCGGTACAGAGCGACCGTCCGTCTCCAGCGCCACCACGTCCCACGTACCCTGAAGCCGTTCCTCGTCGGTTGGGATAGCGGCCTGCGCCGTTCGCACCGGCACCGAGGGGACGGCGGGCGGCGGCGGTGTGCGTGGCCCGTCAAAGACGACACCAGCCCCGACGACGGCCGCGAGCAAGACCGAGGCCGCCGTCGTCAACTTGTTCAACAACATCGATTTACAGGCCGCGTCCATCAAGAGGGCAACCGCAGCCGGGATGACGCCCGAGCCGGCAGCGAGCAGGGCCGCGGTCTTCGCCGTGGACGAAGCCAGGGCCGTCGGCACCGCCGCCGCGGCCGCATGTTGGGTCAAAGTCGCCGCCAGGGCCAGCGCCGACAGCGTCACGCCGCGGCGTTCGAGGCGCTTGGCCAGCATTTGCCGCCCGCGCGACAGCCGGCTTGACAGCGTCCCTTCGGGCACGCCGAGCTGCAGGGCCACATCCTTGCGTGCCCGCCCTTCCACGTCGCAAAGGACGACGGGTGTTCGATAGACGTCTGGCAGTTTGTTCAGTTCTTGATCGAGCAGGGGTTGCAGATCCAGCCACAATTCTTGCTCGACGGCGGGGGCATGAGGCATGACTTCTACCTGCTTTTCGACCGCCCGCCGCCGCTCGCGCCCGCTGCGGGCTTTCAGGGCGGTGCGGTAGGCGACTCCGTATAGCCAGTTGCCGACCATGTCGCGCGGCCGAATGTCGTCGGCGCGGCGGGCGAGGACGAAGAAAGTGGCCTGAAAGGCATCATCCGCGTCGTGAAGATTGCCGACGACACGCCGGCAGACGCCAAGCACCATCGGACCGTGGCGGCGCACGAGAGCGGCGAACGCGGCCTCATCCCGGCGGCCGATGAAGCCCTCCAGGAGTTGCCCGTCCGTCGCCGTGTCCGGATCGAGGGACAGGGCGATGCGGTGCAGATGATCGACGACCTTACTCAGCGGGCCGGACGCCATGGCGCGCGGTCTCCTGTCCGTCGGTGCCGCTCCTACCCTTTGTTATTGCCGGGACAGAACCCGAACGTCCAATAATTCTGGACGACCTTGCGGCCCTCTTCTCACTTCGCGAGCGCTCGTGGTGCTGGACAAGCTGCCGGAGAAGTGTTCTCATATACCCCTGGCTTGCCGGGGGCTCTATGAGGTTACCATGCAATCACACCCGACTCGACGTGAAGCGATCGCTCTCGGCCTGGCCGCCTGTGCCGGCGGTCCGCTCCGCGCCGACGAACCGGCGTTTCGACTGGCGACGTTCACTGCCGAGGTCACGGTGCCGCTCGGCCATCCGCTCATGGGCGGCGGCATCGCCCCGGCGAAGAAAGTCGAAGACCCTCTCTTCACCCACGGCGTCGTCCTGCTCGGCGGCGACAAGCCGATTGTCCTGGCGTCGGTGGACTGGTGCGAAATCCGCAACGACGCCTTCGACCGCTGGCGAACCGTTCTCGCCGAGGCAGCCAGCACCACGCCGGAGCGCGTCCTGGTCAGCAGCGTCCACGTCCACGACGCGCCCGTCGTCGATCTCGAAGCGCAGCGCATTCTCGACAAGCACAAGGCGGCGGGCAAGGTCTGCGACATCGAGTTCCACGAACAGGCGGTACAGCGCGTCGGCCGGGCGGTGCGCGAGGCGTTGAAGACGGCACGGCGCGTGACGCACTACGGCGTTGGCCAGGCGAAGGTCGAGCAGGTGGCGTCGAACCGGCGCTACCTCAAGCCCGACGGCCGGCCGGCGTTCAATCGCATGAGTGCCACGCGCGACCCCGCCATCCGGGCGTTCCCTGAAGGCGTCGTCGATCCGTTCCTCAAGACGCTCAGCTTCTGGGACGGCGAGCAACCGGTCGCGGCCCTGAGCGCTTACGCCACGCACCCGATGAGCTACTACGGCAAGGGCGAAGTGTCGGCCGATTTCGTCGGCATGGCCCGGAGGCTTCGCCAGTCGGACGAGCCGAAGGTGTTTCAGGTCTACGGCTCCGGTTGCAGCGGCAACGTCACGGCGGGCAAGTACAACGACGGCGCGCCGGAGAATCGTCCCGTCCTCGCGGAGCGGCTGCATGCCGCCATGACCGCCGCGTGGAAGGCGACGGAACGAAAGCCGTTGACGCAACTCGCGTTTCGGTCCATCCCACTGCGTCTGGAACCGCGCGCGGACGCCGGCTTCAGCGTCGAAGACCTGACGAAACGGCTGACGACGGACCCGAAGCCGTTCGGCCAGTGCCTGGCGGCGCTGGGCCTGAGCTGGCGCAAGCGCGCCGCCGCCGGCCACAAACTCGACGTGCCAGTACTCGACCTCGGCGCCGCGCAGGTGTTGCTGCTGCCGGGCGAATCCTACGTCGAGTATCAATTGCTCGCTCAGAAGCAGCGGCCCGATTCGTTCGTGTTCACGCTGGGCTACGGCGAGTGCGCCCCCGGCTATATCCCGACCGACAAGCATTTCGAGGAGGGCGAAGGCAACCTGAGCGACTGGTGCTGGGTGGCGCCGGGATCGGAAAAAGCGATGACGGCGGCGATTGAAGTGGCGCTAAAGAAGTAGCGAAGAACCTCACGAGCCGCGGCCGGACGGGGGGGGGGGGGGGGAGCGCCCAGGCGGGGGCCGGGCGGGGGGTTGTGAAAAAAACAACAAAAAACCGCCC
>JBBQPD010000665.1:0-4255 GCA_038331535.1 Gemmatales bacterium
GGCGCGACTTCGTCCGCTGGGGCGAACCCGTCGATTATCAGGCATTGGCCGGCATGCCGGGCTTCACGCAGCGCGCCGCGCTTCCCCGCGTGGACCCGGAGGCCCAGGCCATTTCCTGCATCCGTATCCTCGGCGACGGCAATCCCGACCTGTGCTTGATCGGTGCGAGCAAGGTCGCCCTGCTGCGGAACGACGGCGGTGGTTTTCATGAGACAGCGCTGCCGGGGGTGTCCGGCTGCAGGGCTGCCGTCTGGGCCGACTACAACGGCGACGGCCGGCCCGATTTGTTCATGGCCACCTTGACCGGTCCGAAGCTCTTCACCAACCTGGGAGACGGCACCTTCAAGGACGACTCCGCCCTTCTGCCCCAGGAAGCCTGTTACAACATGACGGCCGCGGCCTGGATCGATTACGACGGCGACGGCCGGCCCGACATCCTGTTCAGCAACGGCTTCCACGGCCTGCGCCTGTACCGCAACAAGGGTCTGGCCCGGACGGGCACGGCCAGGCACGAAGGCTTTGAAGACGTCTCCAGGAAGGTGGGCCTGGGCGCCGACGGCATTGCCAGCCATGTGAAGGGGGACACCCTGACGATATGCGACGTCAACGGCGACGGCCGGCCCGATTTCCTTTACGGCGCCGGCTGCGGCGTCCTGGTCGTCAACACCAGGCTGGGCTTCATCGAGGCAAAGAATTCGGGCATTTCTTACCAGCCTGGCAAGGTCGGCCCGACCTTTGTCGATTTCGACAACTCCGGCCATCCCGGCCTGTTCGTGCCGCAGCTCGACGGGCGCTGCAAGCTCTTCAAGAACGATGGGGCGGGGCATTTCACCGAGATCACTGCCCAGGCCGGGGACCTGGCGAAGTTCAGGGGCATGGCCACCTGCGCCGCCTGGGGTGACATCAACAACGACGGCCGGCTCGACCTGGTTGTCGGCTGTCTGCGCGGCCCGAACCGCTTTTTCCGCAACCTGGGCAACGGCAAGTTCGAGGACGCCACTGAGGCGCTCGGGCTCCACAAGCACATTTACAATACGCAGGCCGTCTGCCTGGCCGATCTGAACAACGACGCTGTTCTGGACATGGTCTTCAATAACGAAGGGCAGGAATCGTGTGTACTGCTCGGCAATCCGAGCCTGGCGGCCGGCAAGCAGACGCCGTTGTCGATCCAGTTGACCGGTCACAGCGGCATCGTTGGCAGTCGGGTGCGCCTGTTCGATAGGAACGGCAAGCTGATGGCGATGCATGACATCTCGGGCGGCGACGGGCGCGGCGGCCAGCACAGTCCAGACACTCGTTTTACCGCGCCAGCCGGCATGTACCGCGTGGAAGTCCGCTCCAGTGCCGGGGTAATCCGCGCCAAAGAGGTTACGGTTGGTACCGTTCCGGTCCGTACCACAATAGACCTGGACTGAACCTGCTATTGGGCCAGGCATACACTTTCTGACCAAGGCGACGAGTACATCGCTGACGCGGGTACCGGCACATTCGCTTCCGCAGTGGTCTCACGCGATCCGGTCCGAAACGCCGAAGCATCGGGTACATGATAGGGCGCGTCGGCCGATAAGACCGACGCGCGCAACGCCCAGTGCTCGGAACACCTAATCCGCTTGCACCAAACAATTGCACCAGCTAATCGAAACCCAGGACGCTTCGAAAACGTCCCGGAACACGGCTGCCTCGCCCTGCTGGCCTCGGCTAGTCGCCCAGCATTTTTGGGCGGCCGGTCTTCAACTCCAGTCGCAGGGTGTAGACCCGGCAATCGTGCGTGTCAATGCCCCAGATCAGTTTCCGTTTCGCGTCGAACAGCAGCCCACAGGAGTGGCCGGGGCCGCCGGGGTGGGCGATGCGTTTCGCCTTCTCCATGGCGTAGCCGATGTCGAGGGACAGCCACCTGTCCGCGGCGCAGTCGTAGGCGAGCGCCCGACGCGGCTTGCCTGTTTCACCCGGCAAGAGCGCCGAGAAGAGGACCACATCGTACTCAGGGACATAGACGGCCCGATCGGCCCCCTTCAGGTCCAGGGCGGCCAGCGCCGCGGCGTTGGCGGGGGTCTTCCTCGTTACCTCTCCGCTCTTCAGGTCGAGGATGTGGGCCTCCCCCTCGTTCTTCTTCCCGTAGTCGCTGCGGAAGAAGAGCAGGCGGTCGCGTTTCGAGTCGTGGACGACTGTTGAGGAATCCACCACGGCGCCCGCCAGCCTGGCCCCGCTGCGTTTGACCTCTTGCCACTCCTGCCTGGCCGCCTCGAGCTTGAAGACGCCGCCGTGTCCGGTCCAGCAGAGCAGGCCGTGCGGCGTCGCCACGGTGTTCAGCGTGTAGAAGCAATCGTTGTAGACCATCGGCTTCGGCTTGGAAAAGCGGCCGGTCCAGTCGCCCACGGCGGGGTCGTAGACGTAGGTGTCGTGGACCCGGGCGTTCAGGTACATCCTCTTGCTGCCGGGGTCGTAGTTGTAGCTCTGGTAGGTGTGTCCGGTGACCCAGGGCCGCCGGTTGAGGTTGAAGCCTTCGGGGTAGGAGGTGTTGCTGTAGGTCTGGCCGAGCGGGAACTCGACGGGAAAGGGCAGCTCCCAGCGGTTGGTCGAGAGGTGGTAGTGCAGCACGTCGCTGCCGCAGTGGGCGGAGTGACCGCCGCTGAAAACCAGGACCATGTCGTGGTCGGGGTCAAGGACGGCATGGCCCCAGGTGCGGACCATCTCCGGCTTGTGGGGCGGCTTGCGCTCGACCCAGCGGTTAGCGGGTATGGTGTCGAGTACCTTCCGCGCCGCGGCGGCGTCCGGCCTGGCGCCCTGGAGGAAGAAGTCGGGGTGGAAGGGGCCGGTGCGGTAGACGCGGGTGTCGGCCGGCAGCCCCTTCTCGGGGCCTTTCCAGGTGTTGGCCGCGATGTCGTAGGTCCAGTCGCCGTCGCTGAGTTTCCTGTACTGCGCGCCGCAGTAGTCCGTGCTCGACGTGTAGGTGTAGCCGCCGGAGAGGGTCACGGTGCCGTCGCCGTTGGCTTTCAGGGTGTGGGCGGCGCGAGGCGCGGGGGTGGCGGGCGGGTGTCGCTGCTCCCACTTCTTCCTGGCCGGATCGTAGAGCCACAGGTCGCTCGTGAGGTAATCGCCGTGGTCGCCGGCGGCGAGGAGGAAGAGCCCGGTTTTCGAGTCGTAGGCCAGGGGGCTGAGGAATCGCCCCGGAGGCTCCGCATCGAGCAGTTCGGCCACCTTCTCGAGTTCGGTAACCTCGGCGGCGGCACGCCGCAGGGCCTCCGCATCGACGGGCCCGTCCGGTTCGAGTTTTCGCGCCCGGAGTCGCGCCAGCGCAAGCTTCGCTTGATTCCTGTCATACCCTTTCAGCTTCCCGGCCTGCTCTTCCAGTTCTGACCGGAGCCTGGCTTCCGCCGCCGACGAGAGGATGTGGTGTTCTGTCAGCGCGACGCCCCTGCCCGTCCTGGCCGGCTCGGCCGTGGGCAACCCTTCAAAAAAGAGCGCTCTCCTCGTGGCCAACTCCGCCCTCCGCCGCCGGACCAGCTCCTGGGCCAACCCGTGAGCCTTTTGCAGGGCGTTGCCCTTCCGCAGCTCCTCGCTCAAGGACTTCCACTCGCCGCCCGCCTTGATCCGCGTGCGCGGCGGCTCGGCCGCCTTCTGATCCTGGCCGCCGAAGCCGAGGGCGAGGCCGTCGAGGCCCTCGCAGATAGAGCCCCAGATGATCTGCTCCTTCAGGTCGGCAGGGGGGATCTTGAATGTCTGCCGCTGGGCCAGAGCGGTGGCGGTGAGGAGGGCGGGAACCAGGAGAGTCAGAAGGCGGGTGATCGAGTGCGTCACGGGAGCCCCCCGGTGGGTGGTGGTGGGTGAGTCGGAATGCCGGCCTCGGACACTGGACGATCCGGACTGCCGTGCGGCCCTTACTTCCTCTCGACGGGCCTGGCTTCGGGGAGTGGCTTGCCTTCCTTGAGCCAGGTTTCGTTGTAGGCCACACAGCGGACGGCGCTGCCATTGGGGCCGAAGTGGTAGATGACCCCGTTGGGCGCCTGCGCCAGTGCCATGTAGCCCTGTGGCCCCTCTACCTTGCGGAAGTGCGGCCAGGTCTTGCCGTCGTCGAGGGACAGGGCGGCAAACGTGCTGCCCCCCAGGAGTTGCTGTCGGTCGGGGTGCTTGTTGTCGAAGCTGACCAGCAGGAGCGCGCCGCTGGCGAGTTTGAGGGCGGCTGCCTTCTGGCCGACCGAGATCCCGGGGAATGGCGTCACCACCGCCTCCCAGCTCCCACGGCCCCATCGGCCCC
>JBBQPD010000666.1:0-4255 GCA_038331535.1 Gemmatales bacterium
CCGCCCCGGGTTCGCCGGTTCCACACGTGTTAGTCAAAACCGTTGCCCCCCCCCGGGCTGGGGGGGGTGGCCCGCCCCGGGTGCACCCGCGGGGGCCCTCCCCCCCCCCGCTCGCCAGAGATTTTTACCGAGGAACGCCGATGACCCGTCCCGCCGACTCGCCGTTACTGCCGCTGTCGCGCCGTGAGTTCCTGCGCCAGAGCGGCCTCGGCTGCGGCTCGCTGGCCCTCGCCTGGCTGCTACAGCGCGACGCGGCGGCCCACGCCGCCGCGCGCCCGCCGCACTTCCCCGCGAAGACGCGGGCCGTCATCTGGCTATTCATGACCGGCGGACCCAGCCAGGTCGATACGTTCGACTACAAGCCGGAGCTGCAAAAGCGCGACGGCCAAACGCTCGCCGGTGCCGATCCGAAGACCGGCTTCTTCACCACCAGCGGAAAGTGCCTGCGCTCGCCGTTCGCCTGGAAGCAGCATGGCCGATCCGGTTCGTGGGTGTCCGACGTGTTGCCGCGCATGGCCGAACACGTGGACGACATGACCTTTCTCCACTCCTGCCATTCGACGGCCAACAACCACGCCCCGGCGTCGATGGAGCTGTCCGCCGGCTTCGTGCGGCCCGGCTACCCCGGCCTCGGCGCCTGGGTCAGTTACGGCCTGGGCAGCGTCAACGACAACCTACCGGCCTTCGTGGTGATGCACGACGCCAAGCCGCGCGGCGACGACGGCATCTGGTCGCCCGGCTTCCTTCCCAAGAACCACCAGCCGCTGCTGCTCGACGCCCGCCGCAAGGAGGCGATCGACAACCTCGCCCCCTTCAAGGGCATGACCGACCCCCGGCAGCGGGCGCAGCTCGACTTGTTGGCGGAGATCAACCGCGACCACCAGGGCCGGCACGCCGCCGATGCGGACCTGGCGGCGCGCATCCAGTCGTTCGAGCTGGCCTATCGGATGCAGACCGCGGCTCCGGAGGCGCTCGACGTCGGCCGGGAGAGCGAGGCGACGCGGCGGCTCTACGGCCTGGACAACAAGGATTGTGCCACCTTCGGAAAGCAGTGCCTGGTGGCCCGGCGGCTGGTGGAGCGCGGCGTCCGCTTCGTGCAAATCTTCTGCCCGTCGAACCGCATCTCCGGCGGGGCGGTCGCCGACGTGCCGTGGGACGGGCACAGCGACATCCAGGTTAATCACCGCGACTGCGGCATGATGACCGACCAACCGTCGGCGGCGCTGCTGACCGACCTGAAGGCGCGCGGCCTGCTCGACTCGACGCTGGTGATCTGGGGCGGCGAGTTCGGCCGCACGTCGGATTCACAGGACTCGAAGGGGCGCGACCACAACCCGCACGCCTACACGACCGTGCTGTGCGGCGGCGGCGTCAAGGGCGGCGTTCATTACGGCCGTACCGACGACTTCGGTTACAAGGCCGTCGAGGATCGCGTCGGCGTCAACGACCTGCACGCCACGATCCTGCATCTGATGGGCATCGAGCATACGCGGCTAACCTTCCGCCACCAGGGCCGCGACTTCCGGCTGACCGACGTCGCCGGCAACGTCATCCGGGAGGTTCTGGCGTAGTCCCTGCCGACGAGGCGGTCGCCGACAAGAGCGAACCGGCAGACCGCTGTAACATTGAGTTCCACGAGTTTGCCCATGAACCCACACACCACTTTGCTGGACGAGTACTTGCCTCTCTTGCAACCCCGGCAGGCCGAATTGCATGAGAACGCGGCGGTTCTCGAAGTCAATGACCTGACGCAACTGCTGGAGTTGGCGAGCAATCCCAAGGTCCGGCGATATCTGCTGGCGCGTCTGTCGGACACGGTAGCCTTGATCGATCCCGGCCACGAAGACGCCCTGGCGAAGGCGCTTCTCTCTCAGGGGCATACCCCGAAAATGGTAACGGGAGTTTCCCCATGAGCGCCCAGGACGTATCGCTGAAACACGTGCTGACGCGTCACGAGGTGGTCGCTCCCAATCTATTTGGCATGCAGACGGACGAGTTGAAACGAGCCGTTCGGTTCTGGTTCGGCACGACGGCGTCTAACAAGTTCCGCAAGAGCGAGTGCGTCGATGCCCTCACGAAATTGTTCCAGGACGGGAAGCGCCTCGCGGAAGGTGTGCGGGCCTTGCCGGAGAAACAACGGCAAGTGCTGGCCATCTGCAAACGGTACGGCGGGACGATGTCGGGAGCACTCCTCCTGGCCGAGGTACTGGCGCGCGGCCTGGTTCAGAAACCCAAACCCTCGGAAAGAATCTACGGCAGACCCCGGGCCGAGGATCCCGTCAGCGACCTCTTCGCCACGTTAATTCTCCTTCCGCAATACGGTAGTTACGACCGCTACTCCTCCTTCTCCGCGCACTACCGGCTCAACTACCCGGATGTGGTTGTCCCCGCGGCACTCCTCGACGGGATCGAGTCGGCGCCTTCTCTGCCCTGGCCCACGTCTGCGCGGGTGTCCCCTCCCGCCGCACCATTCCAGCGCCCCGCGGCTCTGTTCGCCCTGGAGCTTGAGACCACCGCGCGGGCACTCGCCCAGGCCGGGACGTGGAAGACGAACCGGGGCGGTTCGCTCGTGAAGAGCATGCAGAATCGGCTGCAGAAGCTCTCGGCTCGGCCGCACGGCGATCCTCTCGATCCTCCGGACCCGGAAGCGCTCGATTACGAAATCCTGCGCGGCCTGGGCGCGGTCCAAATCGAGGAGGATCAGGGCCGCCTCGATCTGGCGTCGGTGGAGAGCGACTTGCGCGACCCAGCGCCGGTGCAAGCCTGGCACTGGGTCCGCGCCTGGATGCAGGCACGCCTCTGGCAGGATGGCATCGGAGTGGTCCCCGACCGCGACAACTACGAGAATCCGGTACGCATCCAACCGGAGAAACTGCGGAAGGCACGGGAGCTGGTCGTCTGGAGCCTGTGCCGCGTGGCGCACTCCGCGGAGGATTGGCTCGACCTGGAGACGTTTCTGATCGACCTGTACTCCGCGGCCGGTGAAGACGGCTTCGACTTCTACTGGCATGGCTATGCCTGGAACCCCGAGTTCAAGCAGGCCGAGGAGAAGGAGAACATCCACGAGCACGACGCGCGCCGCCGCGCCTACTGGCTGGATTCCGCCGGCACCTGGGTGGCGAATGTCATCATGGGGACGCTGGCGCACCTGGGACTCGTCGAGCGCGGCACCACGGGATCGCAGCGGAACCCGCGGGACTGCTTTCGATTGACTGGCCTGGGCAAGGCCGTGTTCGGCGCGCCCGAGATCGCCATGCCGGAGACGAGCCGCGACACGAAGTTCCTGACCATTCAGCCCAACTACGAGATCCAGGCGTACCTGGACGTCGCCGACGCCAGCGCCGTCTGGCCTCTGGCGCAGATCGCCCGGCGGGCCTCCTCGACGAGCGGCTTGGTGCAAACCTTTGTCCTCACTCGCGAATCGATTTACCAGGCGCTGGAATCGGGTCTGAAAGAGGAGGATATCCGCCATTTTTTGCAGCAACACAGCCGGACCGGTTTGCCGGAGAACGTCGCCCGCTCCCTGACCGAGTGGGGCCGCAAGCGCGAGGCGCTGTCCCTGCGCACCGGCGTAACGCTCGGAGCCTATCCCGTCGAGCAGGCCGAGCGCTTTTCGGGAGTGGGGAAAGAGAGACGCATCGGCGATCAATTCGTGCTCTTGCCGAAGACCGCGGCGCGCGGCGTCAAGAGTCTGGTCGTCCGCGATCAGAAGAATCGGCCCACGCCGTCGTGGCGCGTGGAGGAAACGGGGCGTATCCGTGTCGGCAAAGAGAGCGATGCCGTCGCACTCGCACGGCTCGGCCAATTCGCGGACCCCATTGACGACGAGTGGCGAATAACCGCGGCGTCCGTGCGTCGCGCGCGCGAACGGGGCATTCCGGCGGAGCAAATCCTGGGCTGGTTGCACGCCCACCTGGAAAACGAGTTGCCCGCCATTGTGGAGACGGCGCTGCGCAACTGGTCCAATCCGATCCGTGTCTTCTTCGGCAACCTGCTGCTTCTTCAAGTCGCCCAGCCACAGGCCTGCGCGATGGTCCTGGCCAGTGAGCGGTTCCGGCCCTTGTTCCTGAGCCACATTCCGCCCGACTGGTTCGTCGTCCGGCCGGAGAAACACGAGGAGATGAGTCAGCTGCTTTCGGAAATGGGATTCGTCGTCGGGAGTGTCCCGAAGCCGACTGAACTCCCGGAACCGGACGCGGACAGCGACGACCAGCCGACACCCCGTTCCGGATCGCGGCCGCGCCGCAAAAAGTAG
>JBBQPD010000667.1:0-4247 GCA_038331535.1 Gemmatales bacterium
GAGGCCGACCAGGGCGTGCGTTGCCAGGAAGCGCGCCAGCACCACGGCCCCCGATAGTCTTGCGCCGTGAGGCTCAACTGGGTGCAAACCAAACGCATCTTCGTACAACTGTCGGTCCTCCTCCGCCACCCAGCGCTCCGGTCGTGCGACGCGCGGCAGCACGATTCGCACGGCCCGGCCGTCGGCCTCCAACTCGGCGAGAAACACGGCCATCGGGCCTTCAAGTTCGGAAGCCGCCAGGTCGCCGAGACGGCGCAGCCATTCGGCCGTTTCGGTTGCCGAGCGCGGCGGCTGGCCCAGGCCGCGCAGCCGCCGTTCGACCTGATGCACCGCGCGCGGGTCGAGCAAATGCTCGTGCCGTTGGGGACTGACGAGCTGTTCGAGTAGCTGACGGTCGAGGCGGCCGGCACCCTCGCCCTCCGCTTCGGGCCGGTCGTCGCCGTACATGTTGGCGATGGTGAAGGCGAACAGGATGCTACTGGCGAAGGGCGATGGCGACTCGGCGCGGCGCTCGACCACTTCGAGTCGCGCTTCACGAATATCGACCAGCATGTCTTGCAAGCGCGGCACGTCGAGATGATCGTGCAGACATTCGCGAAACGTCTCGACCACGATGGGGAAATCGGCGTGGCGGCGCGCGACCTGGAGCAGGTCGCGGCCGCGCAGTCGTTGCAGCCAGAGCGGCGCCCGCTTTCCAGCCTGGCCGCGCGGCAACAACAGCGCGCGGGCCGCGTTCTGCCGAAAGCGCAGGCCGAACAGGGCACTGTCGGCCAGCTGGTCCAGCACCAACCCTTCGACGTTCTCCGGCGTCAAGCCCGTAAAGAGATCCGTAATGGGTTCGTCCGTATCGGTCAGACGGATGAGGATGCCCTCATCGTGGTGCAAACACTGCGGCAGGTAGCCGAGGCGCTGCTCCAACACGGCTTCCAGGGCGAGGCGCAGCGTCAGGTGCAGCTGATGGCCGAATGGGCTGAGCAACAACACCTGCCAGTCGCCGAGCTGGTCGCGCGACGCCTCGACGAGCAGCGTGCGGTCGGTCGGCACCCGCCCGGCGGCGACGACCTGGCGCAGCACGTGATAGCGCAGACTGCGGGCGGCGTTGGCGTCGAGGAAGTATTCGCGCCGCAGCCAGTCGTGACAATCCGGCGTGTCGAGACGCCCGGCCAGTTCGCGCAGGAACTCGCCGATGGCGCGGCCGAGGTCGTAACTACGCCCGCCGCTCTCGCCCTTCCAAAACGGGACCATCGCCGGGGCGCCTTCGGCCGGCGACACGATCACGCGGTCCGCCTCAATGCTTTCCAGCCGCCAGGCATTCGTGCCGAGCAGGAACACGTCGCCGACACGGCGTTCGTAGATGAACTCCTCGTCCAGCTCGCCGATGCGGAGGTTGTTGCCGGTGTAGGCGGCGTACTGGCCGGTGTCGGGAATGGTGCCGCCGTTGATGAGCGCCATCGACTTGCTGCCGGGCAGGGCGAGGAGACGGTTGTGGACGCGGTCCCAGCTGACACGCGGTTGCAGGGCGTCGAGCGTCGATCTCACCGCGGAGGACGCAGAGGAAGACGCGGGATTAGCATCCTAATCAATTTTCTCAGTCTTTTCCTCCGTTTTTCTCTCTGCGTTCTCTGCGTCCTCTGCGGTGAGTTTTTGGAATCGATACCGCCCACTAACCATCTCCAATGTCGCTTCAAACGCTTGCGGTGACAGGTCGCGGTACGGATACGCTCGGCGGACCAGCGCAAAGAGGTCCGTCACCGACCAGTCGTCCATCGCGGTCAGGGCGACAATTTGCTGGGCCAGCACGTCGAGGCAATTCATCGGCACGCGGATCGCTTCGACGCGCCCGGCGGCCATCTCGCGCGTCAGCACCGCCAGTTCGAGCAGGTCGGACGGGATGCGCGGGATCAGTCGGCCCTTGCTCCGCTGCCCGACGAGGTGCCCGGCACGGCCGACGCGCTGCAACGCGCGCGCGACGTTGCCCGGCGACGCTACCTGGCAAACCAGATCGACCGCTCCCATGTCGATGCCCAACTCCAGCGAGGCCGTGGCGACGACCGCCGGCAGCCGGCCTTCCTTGAGTGCCGCCTCGGTCTGCTGCCGCACCTCCAGCGCGACGCTGCCGTGATGGGCGCGAGCGAGATCGTCCTCTTCGTTCAGGAACGACGTGATCCGTTCGACGGAACGGCGGTCGTTGGCAAAGACGATGGTCGAACGATGCGCGCGAATCAGGTCGGCGAGGAGGCGGTAGATCGACGGCCAGATCGATTTCTCCGGCAACGGTCCGAATTGCTCGACGGGGTTGACGACGAGCAAGTCGAGGTCTTTGCGAATGCCGGCGTCGATGATGTTTACCGGCCGCGGCGTCAGACCACCCTCCGCCGTCGAGGCGAGACCACCGAGGTAGCGGGCTACCTCATCGAGCGGCCTTTGCGTCGCCGACAGGCCGACGCGGACGAACGAGCCGTGTTGCTGAATTGCTTCCAGGCGTTCGAGCAAGAGGGAGAGGAAAACGCCGCGTTTGTTCGTGCAAAGGGCGTGAATCTCATCCACGATGACATGCGTGACGTGGCGCAGCGTCTCGCGGGCGCGCGAAGTCAGCAGCAAGTGCAGCGACTCCGGCGTCGTGATGAGGACGTGCGGCGGCCGGCGGATCAGGCGCTGCCGTTCGGCGGTAGGCGTGTCGCCGGTGCGGACGGCGGTGCGGATTTCGGGCAGAGGTTGGCCCAGTTTTCGCGCGGTCTCGGCGACCCCTTCGAGCGGCACCTGGAGGTTGCGGTGAATGTCGTTGTTGAGCGCCTTCAGCGGCGAAATGTAGAGGACGCGAACGCCAGGCGAATCGGGCGGATGGCGCCAGAGCTGGTCGAGACAGGCCAGAAAAGCGGCGAGCGTCTTGCCGGAGCCGGTGGGCGCCAGAACAAGCGTGTGCTTTCCGGCGGCGATGCTCGGCCAGCCGAGGCGCTGCGGCGCGGTCGGTTCACCGAGCGCCGCACGGAACCATTGTCGTACCGCCGGCAGAAAAAGGTCGAGAGGGTCAGGGGCACTCATGTGGCTTATTGTACAGCTCTCAATTCAGTGCGGTGCGCTCGTCGTGGCCGTACATGCGGTTGAAGTTCTGGACCGCGACGCCGCTCGCGCCGCGAATCAAGTTGTCCTCGCACGCCAGTACCAGCACGCGGCCGCGCACCACGCGCACCGTCATATCGAGGAAGTTGCTGCCCGTGCAGTCCTTCGTCGCCGGCAGATGCTCGACGACGCGCACGAACGGAGCCTTGTGAAAATAGTCGCGGTACAGCTCCAGCAGCTGGTCTTGCGACAGAGGGCGGCGCGGCGTGGCGTAGATCGTCGCGAAGATGCCGCGGTCCATCGGAATCAAATGCGGCGTGAAGAGTACTTCGACCGGTTCACCGGCCACGTCGCTGAGCGCCTGCTCGATCTCTGGGGTGTGGCGGTGCGTGCCGACGGCGTAGGCCGTGACGTTTTCGTTGCACTCCGGGAAGTGCGTGGTCAGTTTCGGCGTCCGGCCGGCCCCGGAAACGCCACTCTTGCTGTCGATAATGATACTCGCCAGATCGATCAATTTTCCGGCCACCAGCGGCGCCAGGCCGAGGATCGCCGGCTGCGGGTAACAACCGGGGTTGGCGATAAGCTGGGCCGTCGCGATCTCATCGCCGTAGATTTCCGGCAGGCCGTAAACCGCCTGCGTCAGGTTGGCGAGGTCTTCGTGGCTGGCACCGTACCACTGGGCGTAGACGTTGGGATCGCGCAGCCGATAGTCGGCGCTGAGGTCCACGACGCGCAGCCCGCGCTGGAGGACGGACGGCAACAGGCTCATGCTGGCCCCATGCGGCAGGCAGCCGAACACGCACTCCACGCCGCGCCGAAGCAACCGGTCCGCGTCGAACGGCTCACAGCGCAGGTCGATCCGGCCGGTGAGGCTCGGGTGCAGATCGGCGAGGCGCGGCGTGTCTTCCTGGCGCGACGTGGCCGCCACGATTTCCGCCGCCGGGTGCCGCAGCAGGATCTTCACCAGCTCCAGCGCCGTGTAGCCCGAGGCGCCGAGGATCGCGACTTTGGTCATGTTGGTCAGTAGTCAGTGGTCAGTAGGCAGTAGGCAGTAGCTAATTGTTATATTGGCGGAGACGGCCTAGCATGGGAAGGTTCACGCTTGCGCAGAGAGCCGCGGCCCAACGTAACGGGGGGGGAAGCCCCCCGAAATAGGGGGCGGCGCACCACAAAAGTACCCAGAACCC
>JBBQPD010000668.1:0-4240 GCA_038331535.1 Gemmatales bacterium
GCTCGTCGCGAAGATGCTTGCCGATCTCTTTATCGAGGTCGTCGAGACTATCCTTGCGGGCCTGAGCGACTTCCGCTTTGATCTTGGCGAGTCGGGCCGTGTCCTGGTCGCGTCCCAGGATGAGCGACTTCTCGGCGCTCAGTCGGCGATACTCCGCAAGTTTCGCCTGGTATTCCGCGAAGTGCTGCCTTTCGGAAACCGAGTCGATCAGAAACAGGGCGATAGGGCCCTTGGCGTCGGCGGCGATCTTCTCGGCCTGTTTCTTCTCCGCGTCGTCCAGATGGTAAGCATCGAGGAAGCGTTTCGTGTATTCGTCGATCTCTTGATCGAGAACGGTCGGCAGACGTTCGGCGGGCGAAACGTTCTTGCCGTCGGGGATCGGCTTGGGCGTCAAGCGTGCGAAGGCCGCTTCATCGGGATCGCTCAGCTGCCCGCGGATGACTGGACCGAGCGGACCGGTCGCATTGCGGAAGTAGCCTTCGCTGCTGAACGGCCGGTTCGTCTCGCTCGGCCCGACGGAGTGCGTGTGGAGTTTATGCCAGCCCTCGAAGAAGAAGTGCCAGCCGATGGCCAAGCGAAGGAGGATCAGGAAGAAGGCGGTCTTACGGAGCATGGCAGGTCTCAAAGCCTTCGCCGCTTGCAGCTTAGCGGGCTGTGGACGCCGCTAAGCCGCAAGCGGCAAGAGAGTAATCTTGCGCATCGAGGCCGAACACGATCAGTCTATCGCTGCCCTCCGGTAGCAGCACGGCGCCAACGCCGGGGTGTGCCGCACAGTAGCGCCGGGCGGCCTCGACGCCTTCGATGAAAAAGGCGGTGGACAGCGCGTCCGCCTCAGCCCCAGTGGGAGCAATCACCGTCGTGCTGGCAACGCCGGAAGCCGGCCAGCCGGTGCGTGGGTCGAGGATGTGGCCCAGCCTCTGCCCGTTATATTCCAGATGCTGGAAGGTGGCCGCAGACGTTCCCAGCGCCCGGCCGCGCAGCCACACGGTCGCCAGCCGCCGGCCCGGATCGCTCGGATCGCTAATCCCAACTTGCCAGCCGCGCGGCTCGCCCGGCGGCGTACCGATGGTCACGACGCTACTGTAGCCGCCGTGCAGTAGCGCGGATGATAAACCCCACGAATCCTGCAAATGTTCCGCGACGCGGTCCAGTGCATAGCCCTTGCCGATGCCGCCGAGGTTGATTTCCAGCCCCGGCCGCAGAAAGCGAACCGTTTTGCCTTCCGGCTGCAACTCGACGAGCTGCATGCCGACGCGGGCAATCGCCGCCGCCCGCTCCGACTCCGAGGGCACTCGGCGCGGTCCCTTGTAGAAGCCCCACGCCTTGATGAGCGCCCCCGCCGTTATGTCGAATGCGCCGTTCGTCTCGGCATGAATGCGAGCGGCGCGGCTCAGCAAGTCGAACAGTCGTTCCTCAACAGGCACCGGACCGTAGGCGGCGATACGGTTGAGACGACTCACCTCGCTGGTCTCGCGATAGACGGTCAGCTGCGCTTCCAGTTCATCGAGGCGATCGAAGGCGTCGGAACCGAGGTCCATCGCGTCTGGTGTGCCGTAGGGCAGCACGACCTCAAAGGTCGTGGCCATGGCACGGCGCGAAAGTCGGAGGAGTGCGGAGTGCGGAGTCTGAGGCAGGGATTGCGGAAATGTGGTGAGTTCGTCCAGCGCCGCCAGAACATTTCCGGCGGTGCGGGCGATAGTCCGCAGATCGAGTAGTTCTCGGCGTTGCATGAGAGGTGCTGCCGCTGGTGGCTTAGAGTCTGTCCCGATGGGGTCTTTATTTACGAGCCGCGACCGTTAGGGAGCGCTGGTCGCGGCGTGGCGTGGCGCTAACGCTCCCTGACGGTCGCGGCTCGTAAATCCTACTTGTGAGACAGACCTTTAGCAGGACTCGCCCGCTAAGCCGCAAGCGGCGGAATCGATTATTCGTTGCCTTCGTTAATCATCGGTTCGAGATGTTTCGTGTTGCGCTCGACCGCGAGAACGATGGTGCGTTCTTCCATGCCGTCGGGCGAGGTCGCCACGGCTGGAATGATCTGCCGGCTGTCGGGAAGGCTGTAGCGCATCGTGAAGGTGCCGTCGGGGCGCAGTTTGATCGGCTCGCCCTGGAGGGTGACACGAGCGGTCGGCTCCGTCGCACCGTAGACGATCAACTCGGCGTCCAGCTGGAACCAGAACTTGCGCGAGCGGCCGCCGAACGACATGCCGCCGGAGCCGAAGCTCGTGACGGAGGGCGAAGCCAGTGGCCGGCGCAGGCGCTCCTCGAACAATTCCTTGAGTTCCAAACTGCTGGCGGTCGGATCGAAGCCGCCGGACATGGCGTAGATACGGTCGGCCTGCTGCGCGTCGATGTCGGACCAGTTCTCGTCGATCACGTCGCTAACGCCAGCCCGCGGCGTGGTCACGATGTTGGAGCGGGCCAGGACATAAAACTTACCGCTGGGCGACAGGTAGCCGATGTCCACCCGATAAGAGCGCGGCGGATTGCTGACGTCGATGTACCAGTTGCTGCAGCCGCCGTGGATCGGGATGTCGCGCAGAATGCTCTCGGAGGTACTCGTCGTCTCGCCGCTAGACACGTCGAGCAGGCGAATGATCGGCTTGGACGTGTGCCATTCCTGTCCCAGCGCGGCTTCGGCCCGTTGAATGGCGTGGCGCGTCAACTCCCAGTAGCAATGCAGCCAGTAGGGATCGCGAACCATGACGACGATGCGGTCCTTGCCGTATCCCTGAGGCAGATCCTTCGGCGTTTTGGAAGACAAGTTGAGCGTGGGGACTCCGACGTTGAACTTGCTGCTCTCGACCGTTTCTTCGGGAGAAGAGCCTGTGGTGTCGCGAGCGGCACTGCGTTGAACGGGCGCACGCGATCGAGACCGGGACGGGACGGGAGCCGGAGCCTGCTTCTTCTTCGCGGGAGCAGGCTTGTCAGCAAGAACGGCGATCAATTCTTCCTTGCGCATGCCATGCCAGCCGATGACGCCCTTTTTACGGGCCATTTCCGCCAGCTCTTTTTTAGTGGAGGCTTGCAACCGATCACGATTCATGCGAGGCTACTCCGGACACCCCGCCGTGTGGGCAAGGTGCAACGGGTCCACAGATGACATCCTTGTGGCCAGTCATACCCGGAGATCCATTCCGGGGAGAGCGACGCAGAGAGTAGTCGGGCCGTCCGGCAGGGGAGCGAGTCAGGGCTCGGCTCGTCGGCAGGCGGAGGGTCGAGTGGGTAGCTCGACCGTCAATCAGGAGAGAGCGGCGCTAAAAAAAAGGCTAATCCTCCGAGGTGGAAGATTGCCTTCGTTATCTTCTAAGGTTGGCTCGCGATCCGTCCAAGTTGCGACCCCATCTTACAGAGGTTCAGGAACGGTAGGGAGTTACTTCTCCCTGCCGTGGTTTGATTGTAAAGGGAATATGCACGATTGTCAATGAGAAAATCGAGCGCCGCGGCACCATTCACGGCTGAAATGGCTACTTCGCGAAAAGTTTCACGAGAGGGTTGACATTCGGCTTGCCCCCCCGACAATACCCGCACCTGGCTTTCCGAAGCGGTATTAGCCCCCTATTGCCCTCATTTTCGCGGGCGGACCGGGAGGCGAATCATGCCGGATCGGTGGGAGTTGAATCGCTATGTCGCCCTCGGACAGGTCGGCCTGGAGATGGTGGCCCCGATCGTCCTGGGAATCGTGCTGGATCGCTGGCTCGGTTGGGTGCCGTGGCTGACAGTCGCAGGGGCCGTGGTCGGTTTCGGCGGGGGAATGGCCCATTTGCTCGCCATTTTGAACGGCGGCGGGCGCGATAAGAAGTCAGGGCCGGGACGGGAGCAGCCGTGAAAACACAGCTGGGCGTGTTGATCGCCGGCGTGGTGTTTGCCTGGCTGATCGCTTCCTATCCCGCCTGGAGATTCGCCGGTTTCCTGGGCTTGCAGCTGAGCGGCGCGGCCGCCCTGTTGTGCCTGGTGCCGGCGGTCGTAACCTTCCTATGGGGATTGAAGGCCATCGCTGGGAGTCCGGCAGATCGACTGCGACACGCGGTCCTGGGAATGTTGCTGCGGATGACCGTGGTTTTTGGCGGCGGGATGGTCTTGTACTTTGGCGTTCCCGACTTCGATCGGCCCGCTTTCTGGCTGTGGACGGCAGGCTTCTACCTCGGAACGCTGGCACTGGAGACGGTGCTGCTGAATCACACCGGCGTCGCGATGCCGGTGCCTCCCACGGGCGTGGAGCGGGGCGAGCGTTAAGAGCTTG
>JBBQPD010000669.1:0-4239 GCA_038331535.1 Gemmatales bacterium
CGCTCCCTGACGGTCGCGGCTCGTGAGAGGCTTGTGGTTCATTCCGGCACTTCGACCGTTTCCAGCTCTCTGGTCGCCAGATCGAGGACGGCGAACGTCTTCGGCCGCGCTCGGTGCAGCGCCCCAGGGTTGATGACGCGCGTCAGTCCGGTGCGGTGTTCCGCGCGCACGTGCGTGTGGCCGTAGAAGAGGAAATCGAACGCGCCGCTGTTCTCGATGCCGCGAAAGAGCGCTTTGTCGTCGCTGTGGATGAAGGCGATCTTCACCCCTTCCAGTTCCAGGTGGCCGAATGGTTCGTGGAGCGTGACGCCAGCGGCAGTCATGGCGGCGCGCAGTTCGTCGCGGTCGGAATCGCAGTTGCCGAAGACGAAATGGGCCGTGAGGCCGCGAAACAGGGCAACGGTGTCGGCGTCCTCGATGTCGCCGCAGTGCAGCACCGTGTCGATGCCGCGGCCGCCCACCAGTGCCAGCGCGCGAGCGACGATCTCGTGACGGCAGTGCGTGTCGCTGAGAATGGCGATTTTCATGAGGTCGGACTCCGTATACCAGCTCTACCATTTTATGTTTCGCGACGCCCGCTGCCACGAGACGTTGATGAGCGCTCCGCCGTCCGACGACCTCCGCGACCTGCTGGCGCTGCAACTGGTTCCCGGCCTCGGCCCACGCCGCACCGCCGCGCTGCTCGCTCACTTCGGCGGCGCCGGCCGAGCGCGCCGCGCCCGCGCAGGCGAGTTGATGGAGGTGCCGTACATCGGGGCGAAGCTCGCGGACGAGATTGTCCGCCGCCTCGGCGCTACCGACGTGGACGCGGAGCTTGCGCGCATGGCGAACGCGGGCGCCCGCCTGCTCGTCCTCGGCACGCCGGACTACCCGCCCGGCGTTGCGACCATTTCCGACCCGCCGCATCTGCTGTATCTGCGCGGCAGCTTGATCGACGCCGACACCAACGCCGTCGGCGTCGTCGGCTCGCGCCACTGCACCGGTTATGGGAAACGCATGGCGGTGCAGATCGCCGGCGGCTTGGCGCGCGCGGGCGTCACCGTGGTCAGCGGCCTGGCACGCGGTATCGACGGCGTGGCGCACCAGGCGGCGCTGGACGCGGGCGGCCGGACGCTGGCGGTGCTGGCCGGCGGCCTCGGCCGGCTCTATCCGCCGGAACACGCGGGACTGGCCGACGCGGTGGCGCAGTCAGGCGGTCTGCTGACCGAGGCGAGCATGGACCAGGAGCCAATGGCGCCGCTGTTCCCGGCCCGCAACCGCATCATCAGCGCCCTCAGCAAGGTCGTCGTCATCATCGAGGCGGCGGAGAAAAGCGGAGCGCTCATCACGGCGACGCACGCCGCCGAGCAAGGCCGCACGGTGCTGGCTGTGCCCGGCCCGGTGGACGCCGCGACGAGCGGCGGCTGCAACGCCCTGATTCGCCAGGGCGTCGTCCTCTGCCGCGGCGTGGACGACGTTCTCGAAGAGCTGCACGGCGTCTCCACGATGGCGCAGGCGGCCGCGGGAAAGAAGACGCCTGCCGCGCCCGCCGGTCCGCCGCCGGGTTTGGACGAGACGCAGCGCCGCGTCTGGGACTTCCTTGCCGCCGGGACGCGCAGCGTGGACGAGATGGCTCAGCAGTTAGGGCTGACGATGCCGCAGCTCAGCACGCTGCTCATGATGATGGAGATGAAGAAAGCGGTGCGGCGGCTGCCGGGGAATCGATACGAGAGATGCTGAAGACGCGATAGCCCGGAATCTTCACCACAGAGGCACAGAGACACAGAGAGGAAAACAAAGAGCCAGCGGAAAAACCGGGGGGTCGAAACCTGGCAAAAAACGGGTGACTTGGCTGCCCGCTGCCCCGATTACCTGCTGGTAAGTACGCATGCCACCTGCCCACTTCAAGCTGGATAGCGGTGTCGCTGAGTCGCCGGCCTGGCAAAGAAAACCCTTGCGGCAGCCCGCCCGGAAAAGTACACTCGCGCAAGCGATTTTCGAGCTTCTTGGCAAGCACGCATCCGGAGATCCAGGAATTACCCTGGAAGCGCACATGACTGTTGTTGAGGAACTCTCCACGTTTCTGGCGAATCTCGAGAAGTATCAGATCCTTGATTCCACCCGGTTGCAGGAAGCCCGCAGCCTGAGCAGGAGCGCGGGTTCGGAGGCCAGGCCGTTGGCGGCGGAGCTGGTCCGTCGCGGCTGCCTCTCTTCGTTCCAGGTCGATCGGCTTCTCAACGGCAACGCGGAGAGCCTGGTGCTGGGAACCTATGTGCTGATCGAGCTGCTCGGAGAAGGCGGCATGGGGCAGGTCTTCAAGGCCCGGCACGCCCTCATGGATCGCCTGGTCGCGCTCAAGCTCATTCGCGCCGACCGCCTTAACGATCCCCAGGCGATGGGCCGTTTTCGACGCGAAATGCAGGCGTCGGCCAAGCTGACCCATCCCAACGTCGTCCTCGCCCACGACGCCGCGCGGGTCGGCGAAGTGTACTTGCTCGTCATGGAGTACGTCGAAGGAATTGATCTCGCCCATTATCTCAAGCAACGGGGCCGCCTGTCCTGGGCCGAGGCGGCTGCCCATATCCGGCAAGCCGCCCTGGGTTTGCAGCACGCCCACGAGTGCGGCCTCGTGCATCGCGATATCAAGCCGTCCAACCTGATCCTCGCGTCCCGCGATGGTTCCATCAAGCTCCTCGACTTGGGTTTGGCCCGACTGCGTCCGCACGTCGAAGCAGGCGATGCGGAGTCTCAGCTTACCCGCGAGGGATGCTTGATGGGCACGCCGGACTACATCTCGCCGGAACAGGCCGTCGATTCGCGTTCGGTCGATATCCGGGCCGACATTTACAGTCTCGGTTGCACCCTGTACCAACTCCTGGCGGGACGGCCTCCGTTCCCCGGCGGCTCGATGATCGAGAAGCTCATCAAACACCAACATGCCGAGCCGGAGCCGATCGAACAGCTCGCCCCCGACGTCCCGCCCGAGCTGGCTCGAATCGTCCGGGTCATGATGGCCAAACGGCCCGAGAACCGTTACGAAACGCCGCGCGCGGTCGCGGACGCTCTGGCCCCGTTTATCTGCTCGCGATCGAGCGTCGAGACCACACCCGCCGTCAACGTTGCCGAGGGCCAGTCCGAGCTGACCACGGTGCATGGCGGCGCGACCTCGTTGCCCACGCTGCCGCCGCCGCTGCCGACAGAAACGAAGCGGACAGGGCCGTTTCGGCGCCGCGCCGTGCTTGGCCTCATGGCAGCGGTTCCGGCCCTGATCCTCCTGCTTGTGTACCTGCCGCGACCGACGACGAAAGAACGCCCGTCCGCCGAAGACAAGACACAGCAGCCGGGGACGAAATCGACACCCTCTGGCCCCAAGGATGCGACGCCAAAGGACGTTCCCCCGGAGGAAATCGCCGTCGAAGCGGCGAAGCTGCCCGACCTACCAATGGAGGGCGACCCGCGCCTGGTGAAGGAATTGCAGGGCCACACGGGTTCGGTCCTCTGCCTGGCTTTCGCTCCCGACAGCAAGCAGCTCGCCTCCGGCAGCGACGACCAGCGAGTGAAGCTCTGGGACGCCCGCACCGGGGATGCGCTGGGTAAACCATTCGGGCTGGGCGCGCCGGTGCGGGCGCTGGCCTGGTCGTTCGACGGCAAGCGCCTGGCCTCGGGGGGCTACGACCTCGGCACCGAGCCGGCCATCAAATTGTGGGACGCGACGGGCCTCGAAAAGCACCAAACCCTGCCCTGGAATCCCGACCGCTCCGAGCCGACGCAGGCGGAAGTGCATGGCCTGGCTTTCTCCCGCGACGGGCAGCGTTTCGCCGCGGGCGGCGGTCCCCTGCGCCTTTGGAATTTGGGCAAGGTTGACAAGCCGGCCGTGCTCCCCTGGCAGAAAGTATTCCCGACGTATCTCTACGGCGTCGCCTTCTCCGCGGACGGCAAAGCGGTCGCGGCCGGGTGTCATGAACAGGGCGATAACGTGCGCGTGTGGAACGTGGCCGACCCGGGCGACCCCGTCATCCTGCGCGGCAACGAGCGGACGATCTCCAGCCTCGGCCACAACGACATTACCGCCGTCGTCGCCTTCGTCGCGCGCGGCAAACGTCTCGTTCGCGTCACGAGCGACGGCGTCCCCAGCGGCTTTCAAAACCCGTCGGCTAGCGTCAAGGTGTGGGACGTTGGTGCTGGGGACCAGGAGTTCACCTTGCGTGAGACGTTCAAGATTCCCGACGGCAGGGTGTTCGCCCTGGTCAGCTCCGCCGA
>JBBQPD010000670.1:0-4236 GCA_038331535.1 Gemmatales bacterium
CACTGGGTTTACTACGACCGTTGGTTCGGCGAATCCGGCCCGATGGTCGGCATGGTCCTGACGATCCTCGCCGGTGCTGCCTTCCTCTTCCTGGCCGTGCGCTGGTTCCTGAAACCCAGTTTCGAGCGTACGCTGGTTGGGTTCGAGGGCGCGGGCTGGCTCAGTACCGGTTCCTACAAGCCGCAGCAGGGCCAGAAAGTCCGGCGCGGCACCATCCTCGGCATCCTGCTCATCCTCGGCGCGGGCATCTACACGATGGTCTCGCACAACGTGCTGGCGCGCGGCACGCCTAGCTGGGAGATCGGCATCCCGTTCACCGGCACGATTGAGGACATTGCTCCCAACGACGCCCGCCAGGCTCTGGAAGAGAAGTACGGCGACAAGTGGGAGACGAACGGCGTCCCCTCCTACGAATTCCGCAAGTTCATCGACCAGTTCGATCCGTCCAAAAACGTCAGGATCGACTCGCCCACCGACATTGGACCGGTGAAGGACCAGGATACCGGGAAGCTTTATGTCTTCACGCCGAACCAGATCGTCCCGCGTTCCGAGATCGTCGAACTGAAGAAGAAGCTTTCTGACGAAGACCGGGAGAAGTTGCCGAATGTCGAGGAGGCGCGGAAACGGAAGGAAGCGACGGCGCTGAGCGAGGCCGTGCGGCCTGTGGTCGTGCCCGCGTCGCCGCCCACCGGCCGTATGGAGTTGGCGTCGCTGACCGTGTTGCCGCACGTCCAGTTCACGCTGCCGTTCGTCTTGCTGGCCCTGGCGCTCTGGTTCGCCTGGCGCGTCGTCAACCTGCCGGCGTTCGCCGACTTCCTGATCGCGACCGAGGCCGAGCTGAACAAGGTCTCGTGGACGACGCGCAGGCGCCTCTTCCAGGACACGATCGTCGTGCTGACGACGCTGGTGCTGATGGCGGCACTGCTGTTCGGCATGGATCAGCTCTGGCTGCACCTGCTGAGTTGGAAGCGCGTGGGCGTGATCTACCAGGAAGATACGCAGTCGAAAACGACGAAGGGCGAGCGGCCCGAGTGGTGAGCGGATGCGCGGCCTGGAGTATGAGTTGTCGCCATGACTGAAAACGTGCTGACCCCTGAATCCGTCGCCCCGTCCGCCGGGCAAGCCCCGTCGGAACCGGCCGATGCCGCGCCTTCCCATGCCGCGATCGCGCCGGAGGCCGTGTCCGCGCCGGACGCTGAACCGGAGGAGACGCTCGACGAAGCGACCGCCGAACCGGAAGCGGCTGAACCAGCTGCTCCCGCCGAGCCGCCGCCGCCACCGCCCAGCAACAAGAAATGGTACATCGTCAAGATTCAGAGCGGCCGCGAAGATACGATCCGCGAGGCCATTTTGCGGAAGGTGAAGATCGAAGGGCTGGAAGAATTCTTCGGCCAGATCATCGTCCCGACCGAGACCGTCACCGAGGTGCGCAACGGTAAGCGGGTGCAGAAAGAACACAAGCTCTTCCCCGGCTACCTGATGGCCGAGGTCGAGTACAACGACCGTATCCTTTACCTGTTCCGCGAGACTTCCGGCGTCGGCGATTTCGTCGGCGGCACGGTCAACCGCCCGCCGCCGCCCATGTCGGATCGCGAAATCGAGCGGATGCTCAACCGCCAGGTGCAACAGAAGAAGCCGGGAGCCGAGCCGACGCGGGTGGTGACGAGCAAGCCGAAATTCAGCGTCGGCGACCGACTCAAGGTCACGAACGGCACCTTCGCCGGCATGGAAGGCGACGTGCGCGAAATCCTGGAAGAAAAGGGCCAGGTGCGGCTCGATCTGCCCATCCTCGGCCGCATGATCCCAGTCGAACTCGAGTTCTGGCAAGTCGAGTCGGCGTAGCGTGAATTATCATAGCCCGCCGCGCAAGCAAGGGGTTTGCCCTTGCTTGCGCGGCGGGCTATGCATTTGTAAAAAGCACTGCATACCCTGGCCGTCGGCGCTGAGCATCCATAAATCTAACCGTCTGTAAAAAAATTCCGCAGACGAACGAAAGGTCGGTTCCATGGCGCGACAGGTTACCGCCCAAATCAAATTGCAATGTCCGGGCGGTTCGGCAACACCGGCGCCGCCGGTCGGCCCCGCGCTGGGCCAGCACGGCGTCAACATCGGCCAGTTCGTGTCGCAATTCAACGACCGGACCAAGGAGATGCGCGGCCTGACGATCCCCGTCGTCATCACCGTCTACTCGGACCGCACGTTTGAGTTCGTCCTGAAAAGCCCGCCGGCCGCAGTGCTGCTGAAGAAGGCTGCCGGCATTCCCACCGAGAAGAAAAAGGGCGGCGACGTATTGCCGGCCGAGGAAAAAGCCAAGGCCAGCGGCAAGTACAAGGGTTTCAAGGTCACCAACGCCCAGGTGACGGAGATCGCCAAGACGAAGCTCAACGACCTCAACGCCCGCGACCTCGAACATGCCGCCAGCATCATCGCCGGCACCGCCCGCAGCCTCGGCCTGACCGTCGAGGGCTGAGCGCCGATTCCGCTTGCGGCTTAGCGGAGCGGCAAGCCTTCCTGAAACACGCAACCGCCGAGTGACGAGGCGATCCACGATCATGGCCAAGAAACAGACCGATCCCGACAAGGCCGCCGACCAGCCCGAAGGCGCGGCCCCCGCCGCCGAACCGGCGGCCGAGCCGAAGAAGCCGAAGGAACGCAAGGAGAAGGAGGCGAAAGCCAAGCCGACCGCTCCTGCCGCGGATGGTTCGCCAACGCCGACCGACACTGCGGCGCCGAAAGGCCCGTCCACCTTCAAGCCGACCGCCGAAGGACCGAAGAAGAAAAAGAAGCAGCCTGGCGTACCGCCGCGCCGCGGTAAGAAGCTGCGCAACCAGATCAAGAACCTGGAGCAAAAGCTGGAGAAGGAAGGCACCGTGCCACTCAAGCGCGGTATCCAACTTCTCAAGCAGGCCAAGCGCGCCAAGTTCGACGAGACGGTCGAAGTCCACATGGCGCTCGGCATCGACACGACGCAGAGTGAGCAGATGATCCGCGGTTCGGTGCCGCTGCCGTTCGGTCTCGGCAAGGTCAAGCGCGTCGTGGTCTTCTGCCAGGGCGAAAACGTCGGCAAGGCGAAGGAAGCCGGCGCCGACTTCGCCGGCGGCGACGACCTGATCGAGAAGGTCCAGAAGGAAGGCTTCCTCGATTTCGACGTGGCCCTGGCGACACAAGATATGATGGGCAAGGTCAGCCGTCTCGGTAAGGTGCTTGGCCCGCGCGGCCTGATGCCGACGCCGAAGGCCGGCACCGTCATCACTTCCGGGCAAGACGTGGCCCAGGCCGTGCGCGAGCAGAAGGCCGGCAAAGTCGAGTTCCGCGCCGACAAGGGCGGCAACGTCCACGCCGGCCTCGGCAAGATGAGCTTCGACGAGGACAAATTGGTGTCCAACATCACGGCGTTCGTCGATGCCATCAAGGCCGCGAAGCCGACGGGCGTCAAGAGCCACTACGTCAAAAACATTACCCTGTCGGCGACCATGACGCCGGGCATTCCGGTCACGATGTAATTTGTTTTGCCGCTTGCGGCTTAGCGGAGTCCGCCGCTAAGCCGCAAGCGGCAAAACCACGGATTGAACCATGAGCAAAGTCATCAAGCAGATGGAAATGACCAGCCTCACGAACACCTTCCAGGGCGTTCGCGATCTGGTCGTGTTGAGCATCAAGGGGCTGAGCGGCACCGCGACAACCAATTTCCGGGCGATACTACGGAAGAAGAAGGTGCGCTTCCAGATCGTCAAGAATAGCCTGGCTCGCAAGGTGTTCGCCGACATGGGGCTGAACATCAGCCCGGAGTCGAAGTACTGGACCGGGCCGACCGCCTTCGCCTACGGCGGCGATAGCGTCGCCGGGCTGAGCAAGGCGATCGACAGCGAACTCAAAGACGCCAAGAAGGGTCTGGCATACAAGGACAAGGTCACGATCAAGGGCGCCGTGGCCGACGGCCAGGAAGTCGCCTTCGACGTGGCTCTGAAGATGCCGACGCGCGACGAGGCGCGGGCCCGCATCATCGGTTTGGTGCTGTCCCCCGCGAGCAAGCTCGTGGCGCAGCTCACCGGTCCGGCGTCGAGCCTGTCGAGCCAGATCAAGAAGATCAGCGAGAAAACGCCGGCGCCCGAGCCTGTCGCCGCCGAAGCGCCACCGCCCGCGCCGGATGCGGCGCCGGCGACGCCGCAGCCCGCATAGGATCTTTGGCGAGCGGGGGCCGTTAGGCCCCCGGTGAGTCACCGGGGGCCTAACGGC
>JBBQPD010000671.1:0-4235 GCA_038331535.1 Gemmatales bacterium
GCAAACGCTCCCTGACGGTCGCGGCTCGTAAGCGTCGTTCGCGCCGAGGCAATAGAGTCACGGTGCCGCCGCGCCCTCGATGACCACGACGACCGGCGCCTCTTGCAGATCGGTCTTGATCTTGACCTCGTACTTGAACGCGCCGGCTTTCTCCGGGTTCACCTGGAACGTCACCGTCTGCTTCGCGTTGGCCGTGGCGCTCGGCTCGCTGCCCAGCGTCACCTCCGGCGGCCCGTCGATGCCCAGGACGCGGAACGGCTTGTTGCCGCCCACCACCACGCGCCGCGTCAGCGCCTCGCCCGTCTTGACCGCGCCCAGGCTGAGCGCCGCCGGCGCCACCGTCAGCGGCGACTGGATGCTGCCGTCCACCAGCACCGGCACCAGCGGCGCGGTCGGGTCGTTGGTCTTGAGATAGACGAACTCCTTGAACGGCCCCGGCGCGGCATCGGGCTTGAGCGTCACCTTGACCTGATAGCCGACCTGGCCCGGCCGGCGGTAGATTTCCTTCACCTCGGCGGCGAAGGGCGCCTCCTTGGGCGCGGTCGCCTCGCTGACGGTCCAGGGCAATTTGCCGGCGTACTCCACGTCCACGGTGGCGCTCGGCGTCTGGCCGAGGGACACGGGGCCGAACGTCACCTGGCCGGGGTTGAAGACGATGTCGGCCCGGCTGTTGGCGAGGACTTTCAACTCGGCCGTGGACACGAAGTCGGGGCCGACCGTGACGCGGATCGTGACGGTCTTCGGGCCGGTGAACTTGCGGGCATCCATCTGGATTTCGATGGTCGTCGTCTCGCGCGGCTCCAGGACGCGCTTGAGCGGCGTCGCCGTCACGCAACCGCAGCCCACCTGGATCTGGGTGATCTCCATGCGCACCGCGTAGATGTTCGTGACGGTAAAGCGGTGAAAGAGTTGGGCGCCGTGCGGCGCGATGCCGAAGTCGTGGACGAGGATGCCGTCCTTGAACATCTTCTCTGCCCAGCCCTGCGCGGGGGCCGCGCTCGCACAGGCCGTCAACAGGGTCAGTGCCAGTAGTCCGGTTCTCATGATCTGCCAGCCCCTCCGTGGAGACGTAGAATCGACCCGCGGGATTCTAACGTGCAGCGCGGAATGGGGGAAGACGGATTCGACGCATAACGAGCCGCGACGGGTAAAACGAACCCTGCGGCCTGAAGGGCCGCTTCGATCAGCCCAGGCCGCCCGTCTCAAACAAACGACGCTCGCCAAGACCGCGCTGCTGGAGCAGTCTCGGCGCGAAGGTCCGGGTGTGGCCGCGGCGCTGGCCCGTGCGGCCGCCACGGAAAGCGACGACGTCCAGCCGTTCGCCCGAGCGCTCCTCGACGAGTACCTTTACCGCCAGCCCGTCCGGGTGCTGGGGCAGAGCCTGCGCGACAAGGATGCCGAGGTCCGCCAGTCGGCGGCGCGGGTGTTCCCCACCAAACAACCCAAGCTGGTCGATAACCTGACCGACGACCTCATCCACCTGGTGGCCGACGGCGCGCCGTCGGTGCGCGAGGCCGCACGGCAGGCGCTCGTGAAGGTGAGCAACGGCGAGGACTTCGGTCCGGCGGGCAAAGATGCGGCCGCGCTGGACGACGCCGAGAAGAAATGGCGTGAGTGGTGGTCGGCGAAGAAACGAGAAACCCCGCGTTAAGGCGCGCCCTCGGAGCGAGAAGGGAGCAGGTTCACTTATGGAAGGCGATAAATGAACCTGCCCCCTTTCGCCTATCTATCTTTCGCCTATTTCTCTTTCTCGCCGCGACGTTACGGCGGTGGAAGACCGCGCGCCAGTTGAGCTACCTCGGCCAGAAGAATCGGCAGATAGTGTTGCGCCGCGTCCCAAACGATCTGGTCATCGACCTTGCTATAGCCGTGAACCAGGACGTGCCGAAAGTCGATGATCCTTCGATACTCCGTAATGCGGGCGGCCAGCGCGGCGTCGACAAGCAGGAGTCGGCTCATCGCTTCGCCGACGATGGTGAATTTCCGTTCGACGCCGGCCCGGAGTAGTTCGTCGGCCGCGTAGCGGGCGAAGTCAACTCCCTGGAGGAAAGTTTGAATCGACGCACCCGCCTTCTGAATGTCCTCCAGGAGTTTGGTCGCGTCATGCGGCATAGAGCATTCTCCGGCTCCGCTCCACCGTGTGCAGGAAATACGGATTCTGGATGGCGCGCGTGACCACGAGGTCAATCCGGCGGGAGAACAGCGCACGCAAGTCTTCCAGCAACCCGAAATAGCACGCAAAGGGTTGGCCCGGTTCGAGCGGCTGGAACTCCACCAGAAAGTCCAGGTCGCTGCGCGCGGGATCGAAGGTGCCGTCCGCCGCCGAGCCGAAGATTTCCAACGTCTTTACCCGGTGCTTGCGACACAACGCCCCCAATTCGATGCGGTGCTGTTCGATCAAGTCAATCATGGCAACCTCGCCTCGACAAACCAGCTATTGCGAAATGTCTACGGCAACGCCAGTGCCGCTTTCAGCGCCTGGTTGATCTGTTGCATGATCGCGTTCGACAAATGCCCGATGACCTGCAAGACGCGCCGTTGGCGCATGGTCGCCAGGTTGTAGCACTTGACCAGGGAAGGACCTTTAAGCCCCGATCCGGACCCATCCGGCGTTCGCGGATCGACCAGCACGGTTGTCGGCTGCCCAGCGTCGTCCACATTGCCCGCGATCATGGCCAAGATCGTATTGGCAAGCCGCCGGTTCTCGGCGTCGCTTTGTACAACCACTGCCGGCCGGAGCTTCTCCCCTGGCTTGTCCTGAAAGGGGAACGGCACGATCACGACATCGCCACGGTTCATGCCTTTTTCCCATAGTGCTGGTAACTCTCCAGGTAGGGATCTTTGGCGTCGTCCTCGGCCATGATTTCGTTGATGTGCCCGGCCCCTTCATCTGGGTCATAGTCGTCCAGCGCCAGGAGAGCCTTGAACCGCTCGTAGGTCTCCCGACGAACCAGAACGTAGGTCTCCCGCGTCTGGGGGTCGATGACGACCGGCTCCGCGGCGCTCAACTCCTGCCGCTGCTGTTCGTTGAGTTCGATCATCGCTGGTTCCTGTGCGGGCGCCGCTTGTGGCTTAGCGGCGCAGAACCGCTAAGCCGCAAGCGGCAATACTACTGTCACTTCGCCTCGACGAACCAGATATTGCGATACGCCACCGGGTTGCCGTGGTTCTGCAAATGGATCGTGGCCGGCTTCAGCGCCCCTTTCTTCAGCACGAAGTTTTCGTGGACCAGCACGCCGTTGTGCCAGACGGTGGCGACGACGTTGCCGTCCAGCTCCTTCATCTCCACGTCGTAGGTCTGCCACGACAGCGGCGGTAGGCACATGTTCACGTCCGGCTTGCGCTTGCTGTAGAAGGCGCCGCACTCGTTGTCGGCCCCGGTCAGGGCGAAGCTGTCCAGCACCTGAATCTCGACGCCCTGGATGTAGACGCCGCTGTTGCCGCGGCCCTGGCCGCGCGCCTTCGGCATGAACGGCGTGCGAAACTCGACGTGCAGCTTGCCGGTGCCGAGGCCCTTCTTGCTGTCGGTGCCGACGCCGAGCAGGTTGTCCTCGACGATCTTGCCGCCCTTCCACTCGTCGGCGTTGCTGCCGTCGAACAGGATCAGCGCGCTTTGCGGCGGCTTCTCGCCCAGCGTCTTGCTCTTGCGCTCGATTTTCTTGAAGGAGAACGGGGCGTCTTCCCCGGCCATGCCCTTCAGCACGCCGTCGGCGATGGTGCCGCTCCAGAGCTTGTCCCCGAGGGTCGTCTTGTCGCCTTCGGTCCGGGCGATGATCTTGGTGCGCCCCTTGGCGTCCCAACCCGCGCCGGGCAGGCCGCCGGTGAGGAAGTAGACGTCGAACTTGCCGTCGCCGGCCGCGAAGACCTGGGCGCCGAACTTGCCCTGACCCTTCACTTCACCCTCGTATTCGCCCTGGATCACGAAGTCCGGACCGGCGTCGGCGGGGTTGGTAAACACGTCGGCGGGCTTCTTCGGCGGGTCTTTCTTGTCGTCGAACGCCCTCGCGGGCACGACGGCCAGACCCAGAGACAGCACGAGGACGGCGCGGAGAGAGCGTTGCATGGGACACCTCAACGGTTTTGGCGGGCGGAGGAGTGCGGTATCTACAATGGTAGCGAGTCTTGGGGCGAGCGGGGGATCGGGCGCCCCCCCAACCCCCCAACCGCGGGGCGGTGGGGGACACCCCCAAGGGCAAAGCAACCCAACCGCCGGCGGGCCCCACCACCCAACCCCC
>JBBQPD010000672.1:0-4234 GCA_038331535.1 Gemmatales bacterium
CCCTCCGTCGCGCGCGCTCCGGGCTAGTGAATGACAAAAGAAGCGCGTTCCTTACTCGGTCCACTCGACGCGCGGCGCGTCGGCCCACAGCTCTTCGATCGAGTAGTATTCGCGCATGCTCGGGTCGAACACATGCACGACGACGTCGCCGTAATCCTGCACCACCCACTTGCTCGATTCGTAGCCCTCGATGGACAGCCGGCGGTCCCCCAGGCGGGCCAGGGCGGAGTCGATCTCCTCGGCAATGGTGTGGATCTGGCGGCGGCTGACGCCGTTGATGAGGACGAAGTAATCGTAGAGAGTGGTGACGCCGCGCATGTCCAGGATGAGGATGTCCCGGCCCTTGTTCTCGGCGGCGAGGCGGGCACAGAGTTGAGCCCGTTCCAGAGCGGATGTTGTGGTCTGCACGTGCGGTGGTCGGGTCAATGCGGTGATCAAAGGACCTCCTTCAGAGCTTGCGATCCGAGGCGGGAGGGTCGGCTTTGGAAACGGGTCGCTGGCGCACCCGTCACCGGCGTCGTTCACCTCCAGACCGGATCATGCCAGTCGTATGCACGGTATAACCTATACAACGGGGACCGCGACCGTTCCTGTCCGGACCGGCCGCGATGGCCGGACCCTCCTTGCTAGTGTTATCATCCCTTCCCTCGCGCTCCGCGTCAAGCGCTGGGTCGTCGGATTCGCGGGACGCCCCTTGTCGGCGTTATCCGCAGCCGTCGTCGCCGATAAAGCCGACCGGTCCCTTCTCGTTTACCCGGTTGGCCCCGTTCCTGATACAGACAGACGGCAGCGCCACGGGTTCGCCATCCTTGCTGTATTGTTCGGACTTCCGGCCCTCTTCCATTCTACGCGATCGCTACACGCGAACGAATCTTGAAGTGGTCGTTCTTTCAGATTGAGTGGCTATATTTCAGAGCAACTTCCCGCTCACGCGACGGTTTCCAGCGCGAGAACGCAACTAACTAGATGGATACCGCAGGCCGAATGATTGGGATGAGTCGCGATTGAATGGGAGTCGGCCATGGCGCTGCGCATGCTCTCACCGAAGACCGCCGCCGCGGAACCGGCCCGACGCCGGCCACCGGCCCGCTGGCTGGACGATCCCGAAGTCGCGCTCATGCTGCGCGTTGCGGCCGGCGACGAGGCGGCCTTCGCCGACCTGGTGAGTCGATACTCGCCGCGTGTCTTCGGCCACTTCTGCCGCCAGCTGCGGAACCGCTCCGAAGCGGAAGACCTCACCCAAGATGTCTTTCTACGCCTCTACCGCTCGCGCCTGAACTATCGGCCGCGAGCCTGCTTCAGCACCTGGGTGTTTCACATCGCCCAGAATGTGTTGCGCAACACCCTGCGAACCCGCCGACGGCGCCCGAGCGTGCGTCTTGACTTATCGCCGGGAGCGGATGGAGAACGGCTGTCGGTTGCGCTGCGGTCGGACCTCCGCGACTCGCCGTCGCGACCGCTGGAACGCCGCGAGCTGGCCGTGGTGGTGCGGACGGCCGTCGCGGAGCTGGGCTGTCGGCAGCGCATGGCGCTGGAGCTGCACCAGTTCGAGGACCGCACCTACGCCGAGGTCGCCGCGGAGCTGGACATGTCGCCGAAGGCGGCGAAGAGCTTGCTGTATCGAGCAAGGAATGAGCTGCGCGATCGGTTGGCGGGGTTGATGCAGTAGTTGGTGGTCACTTCAACGCTGTTAGCACTTCCAGGTGCGAGTGCGAAATCGCACACACATCGCCAAATTAACACTTGACACGTCTTCCAACCGCTTTATAATCGCACTTATATCGCCTAAATAACACTCTTGACGAGCCGCGACCGTCAGGGAGCGCTGGAGCCAGAACGCTCCCTGACGGTCGCGGCTCGTAAAAGGCTCGTGAGAGCGCTGGAGGTCTGGGCCATGGCCAGTCGCGATAAGAAGCGCGTTCTCTTCGGCGACCTTCTACGCTCGGTTGTCAAACCTCTGCTCGCGGAACTCGGCGCGTCGGATCGGCAGCGCGTCGAACAGATGCTCGTCCTTGCAGTCGGCGACAAGGTTCGACTCTCGGATTGTTTCCCGGCGCTGTTCCAGGACATGGATCAGGCCAAGGCGCTGAAAGCGCTCACGAATTTCCGGTCGCGGTTCAACCAGCTCACCGACGAGAAGGGCATCGAGCTACGCTTCGTCGTGGATAGCCGCAAGCGCGATGCGCCGAGCGAGCGCTTCTGCTGGTTTGAGGGAGCGGACCCGGCCGAAGCGCAGGTGACCAAGTTCTCCGACGAGCTTACCGCCGACATCGTCGGCGATCCCCTGGTTCCTTCACGCGGCATTGTGACGACCGGCAGCGCCATGGCGGCGAACAAGCGTGTCGTCCGCTTCTTCGTCTCCTACGCCCATGAGGACAAGAGCCTTGCCGACAGGCTCATGAAGGAATTCCGCGTGCAGTTCGGCCCCTCGCGGCGTTACGAGCTGGACCTGTGGGTCGATCGGGAAATCATGGTCGGCGAACGCTGGCATCAGCGTATCCAGCAGGCCATCCAGGACTGCGACTTCGGCCTTTTCCTCGTCAGCCCCGCATTTCTCGGCAGCGAATACATCGGCGAACACGAATTGCCGCATTTCGTCGGCGAAGGCAAGAAGCCGGTCATCCCCGTCGGGTTGATCCGCGTTGATTTCGAGACCCAGGATCTGAAAGACCTCGATGAACATCAGATTTTTCTGAAGAGCCAACAGTTTTACGCCAGCAGACGCACCACGGAGGACAAGCGAGAGTTTGTCCACGAACTCTACCTGGAGTCCGAGAAACGCCTGAACCAGTGGTTCGCCGTCACGGCCGCGCGCCCGCCGCGGCGCCACAAGGTACGGGAAGACGAGCCATGCGCGCCGGACGGTGAGGAACTGGTCAAGCAAGTCCCCGTCCCCGATGAGACGCGCGATTTCCAGCGCACGCGCGGGTTCGCTACCACGCTCGCCGGCCTGGCGACGCTGGACGCCAAGACGCCCGCACGCGACCAGGCACGCGATGCCATCGAAGAACTCGAAGCCTGGGCCAGCAATCCCGACGCGCCGCCGTTCTTTGCCCTGCTCGGCGAGTACGGCATCGGTAAGACGACCACGCTCAAGCAGTTCACCCGCCATCTCCTCGTCAAGCGTGAGTCGAACGCGGCAAAAACCAGCCTGCCGCTGCCCATCTTCGTCGATCTGCGCGATTACGTCGACGTTGGCCAGCGCAAGGACTACGTTCCCACCATTGAGGAATTGCTCGACGAGGTCATTCGCCGCGCCTGGAAGCTCAGCGACCGGACGGTCAGCGCCAAGGACATTCTGCGGCTCGTCCGCGAGGAAGGCGCCCTCATCATCTTCGACGGTCTCGATGAGAAGATCGTCCACCTGACGCCGGACAAGGCGCGGGCGTTCATCCGCACGCTCTGGGCGGTGCTGCCGGATGCGGGCCGCGGCAAAGCGAAGTTGCCGGCGTCCACGGACAAGCGCCGCGGCAAGATGATCCTGTCGTGCCGATCGCATTACTTTCGCGACGTGATGGACCAGAATGCCATGCTGGTCGGCGAGGACCGCGAGGGCTTCGACGCCAAGTCGTATCCCGCCCTGTGTCTGCTTCCGTTCACCGAGGAGCAGATTCGCGGCTATCTCGATTCGTGCCTGGGCAACCCGGAGCATGGCCGGGCGGCATTCGACCTCATCGCCCGCGTCCACAATCTTCCCGAGCTGGCCGAGCGGCCCTATCTCCTCTCGCTCATCACCGGGCAGCTGGAGCAGCTCGAAACCTTGAGCGTGCGCGGCGAAACGGTCAACGCCGCCCGCCTCTACGACCTCTTCGTCCGCTCCTGGCTCAACCGCGACGACGGCAAGCACCAACTCAACCCCAGGCACAAGCGCCGGCTCATGGAAGACCTGGCGGTCGCCATGTGGCGCGAGGGGGCCAAGCAATGGGACGTCGATCGCCTGGAAGACTGGCTCGACGCCTTCCTGGCCGACGAGGACAACCGCGCCCTCGCCGGCGCCTACCAGGGCACGAATCGCGACGTCCTCAAGGAAGACCTGCGCACCGCCACGTTCGTGTTGCGGCCGGATACGGCGAAAAAGCAGTTCCGCTTCGCGCACACGTCGCTCCAGGAGTTTTTCCTGGCCGGCTACCTGGCGCGCGCGCTGCGCGAGCGGGCGGGGCAGCGCTGGGATCTGCCGACGCCCTCGCAGGAAGCGCTCGATTTTCTCGGCCAAATCCTCGCCTGGGAACGCTCG
>JBBQPD010000673.1:0-4231 GCA_038331535.1 Gemmatales bacterium
CGGAAGTACCACTCCCGGCCGCCACAGTCCTTCCCAGCTTAGCGATGACCTCCGTCCGACCGATCACGTTCCTAGAGGGTGTTACTCCTCGGGCCTTGCACCGTATGTCCTGGGCTCCCGCCCGGGCATCGTTTCCGCCAAAAGGTCTTGGCGATTTCGGGGGACCGAACACAGAAGCATCCCCTTACCCATCGGTGCAGGTTTTTCGCAGTTCGGCACCGTCTTCGGCCGGACTCACTGGCAAGCCCTTGTCGTCGGGCCTCTCGTGGTTGAGCTATTCGTCGTCGGGTCTTTGCCCCGATCGCCGGGTGTGGTCTGCCACCCGGTCCCGCCTGTCACCAGGTCGGGAACTCCCCACGCCAGCCAAGTCGAACGAACCCCACGGGTCCGGACCCCTTGGGCGGGATTTCCACCCGCTTTGCATCATCGCGGCCTCCCCCGCCAACAGGCGAGGGAGGTCTGTCGCTGTCGCCCCGGCTCCCGCGACCTGCGGTCGCGGCCCCCAAGGCGCACACCCATCGGATAGAAAGTCGGGATTACTCTGGCGAAGGCGCTTCTGCGATACAAAGGCAGCGTGCGTCTGCGTGGCCAGGATTACTCCGACAAGCCTCCGTCGAGCACGGACGAGCCCGTCTCCGGGCATCCGGCTCTACGGATCGGCACCCAACTGAGAGATGGTGAGTCTCTACCCTCGGGCCTGCTGGTGAGGCAGGCGTTTCCGGGCGGTGCCGCCCATTTCGATAACCTGAAGTGAAGCGTTTACGTCACTGACAACCGCAGCGTTTCCGCCTCAGCCCAAGGATAACGCGGATCAAATCCTTAATCCAGGAAGGCCCGCCAGCGGGAACGCGGGAAGATGAGGGCTTGCCTGACCGAGCACTTTCAGCAATTCTCTACTTCCACAGTACGGGTGTTCTGGAATGCAGGAACGCCCGCGATTGATCGTAGGCGCTGGGACAAGCACATGATAAGAGAAGGGAGCAACATTCTTCCCGCTAATGAGAACAATCAGGGTCGGCAGGTCGGGCATCTCCGGTTGGTAACAGGCGAGGTGCACGACGGCCGCGGACAGCCGCGCAAAAAGGCGGCCGCTCAACAACGGGGAGAATCGCCAACGGCGAGAGTTTTTAGTGAGAGGTCAATGTCCAAGCGGCAACATCAAGTGAATCACAAGTACCGGATCGACGAGAGCAGCGCGGACCGTGCCCCTCAGACCGAGCCAAGTACCACACCGATCATCAAGCGGGAATTCGTACTCACGCCGGCGGCCGACGACACACTCTACGAGGCAGTAAGAACACTCTCGCGAGCAACCGGAACCAACCTGTCCAACAGTCATTTCCTGCGAGCCATGCTGAAGGTCGTTGCCGACGCCATGCCGCAGATCGCGGAAGAAGCCTCACGACTCGGCAAACTCAAGCGACCGGGGAACGCCCCGGAGAATCAGCTCGAACGAGAAGAGTACGAACAGCGGATCGCGGCGGCCGTGGCCGCAGCGATCACCACGGCCGCGAGTCCGACGAACAAGTGAAAAACAAAGTCGCGGGCTTCGCAAGCAAGCCCGCAATCGTGATTCCCGGCAGATCGCTCGGTCAGCCAAAAACTCCTTTGATCGCTTCCCGCATGACGCCAGGATACAGGTGCCGGTAACGCTTCCGCTGCTCCTCCGACTGGTGCCCCACCACCTCGTCGATCACCCGCTGGTCCACGCCCTGACTCGCGAGAGCCGAGATGAACGAATGCCGGAGAACGTGGTAGCCTCGAAGCACCTCCCATTTCGAGCCATCCACGGTCCGCTTGAAATGGTCGTAGGCTTCGGTCGCCGTGATCGCGGTCGGGCCTTCCCGCTTTGTCCGGCTGAAGGCGACGTGCTGGGCTTGGCAGAACAGGTGCGGACTCCCCGGTTTCGCTGCGAGCCACTCCCGGAGTACCGTGGCGAGCTTCGGAGTGATCGGGGCCAGGCGGTTGGAACGCTTCCCCCGGACCCGCTTCCTCTCCCGGATCGTGACCACCCCGCCAGTCAGGTCCAGGTCCGTCGTCAGTGCCCGCATCATCTCGCTCCGTCGCGCTCCCGTGTACGCCGCGAACACCACCATCGGATAGACCCACGGTTGCGAGCCATGTGTCCGCAGGTATTCCAGGAACTCTTCGATCTCCGTCCGCGTGAGGTACAGGGCCTCCCAAAGCGATTCCCGTCGGTCATCGTCCGGGTTCTCGATGGCGATGGCGGCCTCGATCTCGGTGAAGGTGCGAAACGGTTCCTTCTCCTCTTCCTTCGGGAACCGCAACCCGCGATTCGGGAACGCTCCCTTGAGCAACCCTCCGTGCACGGCCTAATTCCAGCAGGCCCGGAGCGACGCGATTTCCTTCTTCGACGTGACGGGCGACAGACCTTTCTTCGCACGCCGGTCTACGTGTCCTTGAAGATCGGCGAGCGTGAGTCCCTGGATGTGGAACCGCGCGCCGATAGTTTCACTCACCTGTTTCAGATGGCTCCTGAGGGTCACGAGCGATTTCTCCTCGATGGTCCCGTTCGAGAGCGTCGTCAGGTAGCGGTCGAAGAGGCTGCGAGCGGTGGACGTGTCGGACCGCCCCACGACCACAGGAGCCTTGCCGCCCGCGGCGATAAACTCCTCCAGCGGAACTCCGTCCGGGACGGTGAGCCGCCCGCGTTCGATCAGGTCCAGCGTCTCGTCCACCTCGGTGCCCTTGGCGTTCGCCTGGGCCTCCGAGATGTTCCCGACGGCGAAGTAGTATCGCTTCCCCTGGAAGCGGAACGTACAGTAGTAAGCGTCGCCCTTTTTGCGGATACCGGCCATTTGCGTCTCCTTCGTGCGCAAACGCCCTGCAATTACCCTGCTGGCGGAAAGTTGGCGGAAAACGAAGATGGTTTCAGCTAGGAGCAGGGAACGCTTCCGTTTGTAAATCCTTTCCCCTCACGAGATACCGTTCGAGGGAATCGGATTTTTGAGGGACGCGGCTGCTAGTCGCTGCACCAGACAGACCACGCGAAGGCCAGCGCGTCGGGTCATGAGGTCGTCTCCGCTTGCGGCTTGGCGGCGCAAGGCCGCCAAGCCGTTAGCGGCAATTTGCGCCGGTTCGAAAAAAACTGCTTGCAAGGGGGGGACGTGTCTGGTCCAATTCGGTAGATTGGGCGAGCAGGCCCGGCGCAACGGGGGACTTCCCTGGTGCGTGGAGCGGCCCGCGCCCTGAACTATCCAGGAGGGACAGTATGTCTACCATCCGTTCCACGTCCACCCCTTCCACGGGCCATACGGCCCAGCCGGCCAAGCAGGCTCAAACGGTGACGCCCTCGACGCCGACGGCGTCCGGCGCCAAGCCTTCGTGTGAGCACATCGCCCAGCGCGCCTACGAAAAATGGATGAAGCGCGGCTGCGTCCACGGCTACGACGTGCAGGACTGGGCCGAGGCCGAAAAGGAAGTGATGGCGGAACAAAGTCGCACGACGACCCCCTCTTCGACGGGGACGCGCCGCTGAGCGTTTCCCCGGCCGTTACGCCCCCGTCTTCGAAGACGGGGGCGTTTCGTTCTCCTTCCCGCCTTATCGGCCGCCGATGACCCTGGCCTTCTCGCTGCCGCCGCAGACCGCTTCGCCGCTGGGCCGACTCGATCCGCGCTGGCGTCTGGCCGGGCTGGTTGGCTTCGCGATCGCCGTGTCGCTGCTGCACACGCTGCCGGCCGCCAGCCTCGCTCTCCTCGCCGCCGGGCTGCTCGCCGTCCTGGCCCGATTGCCGGGCCGCTGGTGCCTGGAACGCCTCGGCGCGGTCGTTCTCTTCCTGGCCCTGTTCACGCTGCCGCTACCCTTTCTCATCGGCGGGGACGGCCCTTCCCTCGACTGGGGGCCGCTGCGGGCCACCTGGGTCGGCGCGCGCGCCGGTCTGCTGCTCGCCTGCCGGGCGTTGACCATCCTGCTTGTCATGCTGGCGCTGCTCGCCGCCGGGCCGCTCGACGCGACGCTGAAGGCCGCGCGCTCCCTGCGCGTCCCCGGCGTTCTCGTTCAACTGGCGCTGCTGACGTACCGCTACGTCTTCGTCCTGGCCGGCGAGTTGGCCCGGCTGCGCATTGCCCTGCGCGTGCGCGGCTTTCGCAACCGGATGAGTCGGCACGGCTACCGTACCGTCGGCAACCTGGCCGGTGTCTTGCTCGTGCGCGGCTTCGAGCGCGCCGAGCGCGTCGGCCACGCCATGCGCTGCCGCGGCTTCGACGGCCA
>JBBQPD010000674.1:0-4230 GCA_038331535.1 Gemmatales bacterium
TCGAGCTGGAAGACAAGTACGAGAACATGGGCGCCCGCATGGTCAAGGAAGTCGCTTCCAAGACCGGCGACGTGGCCGGCGACGGCACCACCACCGCCACCGTGCTGGCCGAGGCCATCTTCAACGAAGGCCTCCGCGCCGTGGTGTCCGGCGTCAACCCGATGCTCATGAAGCGCGGCATGGAGAAGGCCGTCGAGGACGTGACCGAGAAGCTCGTCGGCATGAGCAAGAAGATCGGCAAGACCGACGAGATGGAAAACGTCGCCACCATCGCGGCCAACAACGACCGCACTATCGGCGCCATCATCGCCAAGGCGATGGCTAAGGTCGGCAAGGACGGCGTCATCACCGTCGAGGAAGGCAAGGCCATCCAGACCTTCGAGGAGTTCGTCGAAGGCATGCAGTTCGACCGCGGCTACCTGTCGCCGTACTTCGTCACCGACCCGCAGAAGATGGAATGCGAGCTGGAAGACCCGTACATCCTCATCTACGAAAAGAAGAGTTCGTCGAACAAGGACCTGGTGCCGGTGCTGGAGAAGGTTCTTCAGCAGGGCAAGCCGATCCTGATTCTCGCCGAGGAAGTCGAAGGCGAGGCGCTGGCGACGCTGGTCATCAACAAGCTGCGCGGCACCTTCAAGTGCGCCACCGTCAAGGCGCCGGGCTATGGCGACCGCCGCAAGGCCATGCTGGAAGACATCGCCGTGTTGACCGGCGGCAAGGCCATCTTCGAGGATCTGGGCATCACGCTCGAAGGCGTCGCCCTGACCGACCTCGGCCGGGCCAAGAAGGTCAAGATCGACAAGGACAACACGACGATCATCGAGGGCTACGGCAAGAAGGACCAGATCAAGGCGCGCGTGGCGGCCATCCAGCGCGAGCTGGACAAGTCCACCAGCGACTACGACAAGGAAAAGCTGAGCGAGCGCATCGCGAAGCTCTCCGGCGGCGTGGCCAAGATCAACGTCGGGGCTGCGACCGAATCCGAGATGAAGGAAAAGAAGGCGCGCGTCGAGGACGCGATGCACGCGACCCGCGCGGCCGTACAGGAAGGCATTCTGCCCGGCGGCGGTGTGGCGTTGCTGCGTGCGGCCGCGGCCGTCAAGGCGCCGGCCGACATGTCTCAAGACGAGATCACCGGTTACAACATCGTGCTCCGCTCCTGCAAGTCGCCGATTCAGCAGATCGCGGAGAACGCGGGCCAGGACGGCGCCGTGGTGATGAACGCGGTGCTGCAATCGAAGGACCAGAACTACGGCTACGACGCTCGTGCGGACCGCTACTGCGACATGGTCAAGGAAGGCATCATCGACCCGACGAAGGTCGTGCGCTCGGCGCTACAGAACGCGGCCAGCGTCTCGACGCTGCTGCTGACGAGCGACGCGCTGGTGGCCGAGATTCCGAAGGATGAGAAGAAGCCGGCCGGCGGCGGCGGCGGCGAGGATATGTATTGATTTCGTGAGCACGCAGCGCCAGCAAGTGCTGCACTTGCTGGCGCTGCGTGCTCATTTCTGCGTGCTCATTTCTGCTCACTTTACCGTCAATTTGCTCTCCACCTTGTCTACCCCCGTCGTCGCCGACGCCAATTCGACGGCGCGCGCCTGCTGCTCTGCATCTTGTACGGTGCCTTCCAGTTGAACGACGCCGTCGATCACGCGCACGCGCACGTCGGCCCCGTCCATCGACTTGTCCCAGCGCAGCCGCGTCGAGACCCGGCTATCGAGGCCGGTTTCGCCGCGCGCCGCCTCGAAGCCATTCTTCAGCTTGGCGCGGGCGCCGCTCGTCATCGCCTCGAACTTGGAGGTGGCGAGGCCACACACCTTCGTGAGACGCTCGGCATCCTTGCCGCAACCGCACGAGAGCAACGCCAATCCCAGGCAGGCCCAGCGACGCATGGTTCATTCCTCCGCACATGTTTACGTTTCGGGCAGACAGCGCGAAACGTAAACAAACGCACTATGCCGCGCGGAGTCTGTCTCGACAATGCGAATCGCTTGACCGCAGTGCCGTGTTTCGCCATGCTGAGGGGATTGAACAACAAGGGTGCTCTACGATGGCTGAACCCAACGCGAACGTCTACGCCGACGAGGAAATTCCGGCGAAGACAGCCCGCCGCGCAAGCAAGGCAGACCCTTGCTTGCGCGGCGGGCTTACGTTCGGCGCGCTGCAACTCGCCTCGCGCTACCTGCTCGCGCCCCTCGCCGGCTACACAAATCTCTCGTTTCGCCTGGCGGTGCGCGGTGTCGGCGGTCTCGGCCTGGCGACCACCGATCTCGTCAACGCCCGCGCCTTGCTCATGCGCAGCCGCCGGACGATGGAGCTTATCAAAACCTGCCCGGAAGATCGGCCCGTCTCCGTGCAGATTTACGGCACCAACCCGTCGGAAATGCGCGACGCCGCTCAGTGGCTGGAGGGTTACGGCGTCTCCTCCGTCGATATCAACATGGGCTGCCCCGTCCACAAGGTCACGCGCGGCGGCGGCGGTTCGGCGATGATGTGCGACGCCAAGAGCACCGTCAGCCTTGTCCGCACCATCGTCGAGTCCGTGCGCATCCCGGTGACGGTCAAGATGCGCCTCGGCTGGGACGCGGCAACGCTGAGCGCCCCGTTCTTCGCCCGCGAATTCGAGCAATGCGGCGTCGCCGCCGTGACTATTCATGGCCGAACGCGCGAACAGGGGTTCGGCGGCTCGGTCGATCTGGACGGCATTCGCCAGGTGGTCGAGGCGGTGGAGCGCATTCCGGTGATCGGCAACGGCGATGTGCGCACCATCGCCGACGCGGCGCACATGCTCGCCACGACAGGCTGCGCCGGCATCGCCATCGGCCGTGGGGCGCTGTTGAACCCGTGGTTTTTCACGCAGCTGGTTCACTGGGAGCGCACCGGCGACCCTGGCCCGGCGCCGACCTATCTGCAACGGCTCGATTTCATGGAGAAGCACTTCTACCTGCTCGTCGAGCATCAGACCGAGCGCTTCGCCTGCCTGAGCTTTCGCAAAGTGGCCAACTGGTACTGCCGCGTCCTCCGCCCCGGTCATGCCATTCAGCAGCAATTGATTCGGATTGAGAGCGCCGCCGCCTTCGCGTCGCTTGTCGAGCAGATTCGCGAGCTGTTGCGGGCGCGCACCGAGCAGCACTGGGACCACGCGAATTTCGCGATCAAGGTGCCGGCCGGACCGGTTGAGCGGTGGTGAAAGCGGTTCTCAAACGCGAAAAACGGTCGATCCTCCCCGTCCCAGCATTGAGACCGTTTCTTGATCTTCCGGTTGTCTGCATCATGCGGCTGAAAACAATCGGAAGATCAAAAGCTGATAGCTGTCAGCTAACAGCTATCAGCTATTTCTCGCACCCAATTGTTGCTGGGTACGAGCGGTCGGCCGAATTCCCTGTGACTGACAACCGGAAGGTCAAGAGCCGCCAGCGTTTCGATAAGCGCTCGCGGCTAAACGAATCGGAGCGCGGCACCGCGTTTGCTCGCGTTATCCCGCACCAGAAAACCCTGTTGACGAGTACGGCATCGCCCCTACAACGAACCCCTGACAGCACGGGAGCCGCCGTCGCCGCGAAACTTGGCCCCATTCCTGGCGAGGATTGTTTCGTCATGTCTGATGCGAATCCGAATATCACGGGTAGTTCGAACCCGACGCCCGACAAGCCGGTAGAAACAAACGTCGCGCCAGCGCCGGTCGCGCCGAAGCCTGCCGCTCCCGCGCCGAAACCCGCCGCCAAGGCTGCTGTCAAGCCGGGGCGACGCTTCTTCCTGTTTACCTGGATCGGCATCGGCTGGGCGACGATGACCGGCGCCCTCGCGGCCATGACGCTCGGCACCGTGCGCTTCCTCTATCCGAACGTGCTCGCGGAACCGCCGAGCAAGTTCAAGGCTGGCTATCCCGACAACTTCGAGGAAGGCAAGGTCACCGACCGTTTCAAGGATTTGAACACCTGGGTCGTCAAGGCCGAGGGCAAGGTCTACGCCCTGAGCACGACCTGCACGCACCTGGGCTGCACGCCGAACTGGCTGGAACGCGAGCAGAAGTTCAAGTGCCCCTGCCACGGGTCAGGCTTCTACATCACCGGCATCAATTTTGAAGGCCCGGCTCCCCGGCCGCTCGAACGCTGGGCCGTCTCCATCGGCGACGACGGACAACTCGTCGTCGATAAGAGCAAGAAGTTCCAGTACGAGCGCGGCGAATGGACCAACCCGGAGTCGTACATCAAGGTGTGACCCGCTAAG
>JBBQPD010000675.1:0-4215 GCA_038331535.1 Gemmatales bacterium
GGACAGGGTCTTTCGTATTCTGCGTTGCGAGTATGTTGGCGATCACGCGGAGGTCGAAGTCGTGCCTTCCGACCCGGAATTCATCGCCGAAGTGAAACGCCGCGTCGAACAGGATCGGTTCCACACGTTGGCCTACTACCAGGGGTTCGGCTTCATCAGCTTCCCCGAAGATTACTCCAAGTTCGCAAGCTGAACGAGGAAGAAGACCCGCCGAACAACGGAATTCCACGACATGGCCAACACTCGCGCACTCGTTAAACGCCGCAAGGCGATCCGTAATATCCGCAAGATCACGCGGACGATGGAGTTGATCGCCACGTCGCGCTTCAAGAAGGCGATGGATCGCGCCACCGAAGCGGAAGCCTACACGCGCAAGATCGCGGAGCTAGCCGCCGATCTGAGCGCGGCGGCAACGAACGTGTCGCACCCGCTGCTGGAGAAACGCGAGACGATCAAGAACAGCCTGCTCCTGGTCATCTGCTCGAACCGGGGCTTGTGCGGCGGCTACAACGCGGCCATTCTGCGTGAGGCGAATGGGCGTATTCAACAGGTACGGGCGATCGGCGCGACACTTCACCTGGATTTGTCGGGCAAGCGGGCCGTCAACGCTTATCGCTACCAGGGCATCCCCGCCGAGCACACGTACACGCACTTCGAGGACAAGCCGCGTTACGATGAAGTTGAAGCGCTGGCCAACCGCCACATCGCCGACTACATCGCCGGCAAAATCGATCGCGTGGACGTGGCGTATACTAAGTTCATTAATGCCGCGCGCCAGGTGGCGGTGGTCGAGACGTTGCTGCCGCTCTCGACAGCCCCTGCCGCGGGAGCCGGGGTCGCTACAGGGCCGACGGTCGAGTACGAATTCCTGCCGGCGGCGAAGGGCATCCTCGAAGAACTGCTGCCGGCGTCCTACAAGGTGCGGCTCTTCAAGTGCTTCCTCGACGCCGCCGTCAGCGAGCAGATCGCCCGCCGCGTGACGATGAAGGCCGCCACCGAAAACGCCGGCGACATGATTAAGAGCATCACGCAGCTCTACAACCGCGCCCGCCAGGCACAGATCACGAAAGAGATCGCGGAGGTTATCGGCGGCGTGGAAGCATTGAAATAGTCGATCTCCGTTTAGCCGCGAGCGTTCCGCGAGCGCTGGATTGCGCGGCGAAACACCAGGAGATTTCGCCATGATCCAGCGCTTGCAGACCCCACCGGACTTCGTGCGGCAGCACCTGGAGGCGCTGCACGTCAGCAGCATGGTAACGGGTTGGTTCCGCAAGGGCCGGGAGGCGAACGTGGAGCACGTGACGCCGGAAAACGTGATTGCGGCTCTCAACGGCGTGGGAATCCGCCCTGTGATGATGGGTACACACGGCGTCGGAGGCTACCGTAGCGAAGCCCGCGCGACTCAGGATGTGGACGTGCTGGTGACCAAGAGAGATGTTCGCAAGGCAGTCCGCGTTTTGGATGAAACATTCCCTTACCTGGAGATAATCGATTCCGCGGTGGTGACACGGTTTTTAGATCCCGTGACTCAGAAAGTCGTGTTGGATGTGATGAAACCGACCTCGCAGGCAATTCGAGTCGTTTTCAGGAACACGATTGCCGTGGGCGAGACACACCGGATTCCGACGCTGGAAATGGCCCTGGCCTCCAAGTTCGTGGCCATGAAGGGGCCAATGCGAAGAGCGGATAAAAAGCTGATTGACGCTGGTGATTTTACGAACATCGTTATGAACAATCGGGCGATTCTCGACCTGGAGAAGCTCAAGAAGCTTGGCGATCAGGTGTATCCCAACGGCGGCGAATTGATCCTCGAATTGGTGGATGATATAGACGCCGGACGCTCGATGCACATGTGAAAAGTTCATAGTACCCCCGCCAAGCCGGGGGCACTATCAGAGAGGATTGGGAGACATCATGGTTGCCGCGAATGGGCAGCATACGGGTAAGATCGTGCAGGTCATCGGCTCGACCTTCGACGCCGAGTTCGACGAAGGGCATCTGCCGGAAATCTATAACGCCGTGAAGATCGAGACCGATTTCAAGGGCGTGCGCATCCGGCTGACCGGCGAAGTGCAGCAGCACCTCGGCGGCAACCGCGTCCGCGCCGTCGCCCTCGGCTCGACCGACGGCTTGGTGCGCGGCATGAACGTGGTCGATACCGGCAAGCCGGTGACGGTGCCGGTCGGCAAGGAGACGCTCGGCCGCGTCTTCAACCTGCTCGGCGAACCGATCGACGGCCGCGGTCCGGTGAACGCCGCAGAGTATCGCCCGATCCACCGCGACCCGCCGGAGTTCTCCGAGCTGTCGTCAAAGACAGAACTTTTCGAGACCGGTATCAAGGTCATCGACCTGCTGACGCCGCTCGTCCGCGGCGGCAAGGCAGGCTTGTTCGGCGGAGCCGGTCTCGGCAAGACGGTCATCCTTACCGAACTGATCGCGCGCATCGCCAGCCAGCACGGCGGCTACTCGGTGTTCGCTGGCGTCGGCGAGCGGACGCGCGAGGGTAACGACCTCTGGCTGGAAATGCAGGAGACCAAGATCGGCAAGACCGATCGCGCGGTCATCGAGCAGACGGCTGCTGGACGAGAGCGGGGCGGACACGCTCTTGTTCATCGACAACATTTTCCGCTTCACGCAGGCCGGTTCGGAAGTGTCGGCCCTCCTCGGCCGTATGCCCAGCGCCGTCGGTTATCAGCCGACGCTCGCGACGGAAATGGGAGAGCGTCAGGAACGCATCACCAGCACGAAGAACGGCGCCATCACCTCCGTGCAGGCCGTCTACGTTCCCGCCGACGATCCCACCGACCCGGCCCCGGCCAATGCGTTTGCCCATCTCGACGCATTCATCTATCTGGAGCGCAGCATTGCCTCCAAGGGGATTTATCCCGCCGTCGATCCCCTTGCCTCCGCGAGCCGCGCGCTCTCGGCCGACATCGTCGGCGAAGACCACGCCCGCATCGCGCGCAAGGTCCAAACCATGCTCCAGCGCTATCGCGATCTCCAGGACATCATCGCCATCCTCGGCGTCGATGAACTGAGCGAAGAGGACAAGCTGATCGTCAGCCGCGCGAGAAAGATCGAGCGTTTCTTCAGCCAGCCCTTCTTCGTCGCCGAGCAGTACACCGGCAAGAAAGGCGTCTACACCAAAATCGCCGACACGCTCAAAAGCTTCGACGCCATCTGCAACGGCGAAGCCGACAGCCTGCCCGAGCAGGCGTTCCTGTACGTCGGCGATCTGGAAGAGGTCCGCGAGAAGGCGAAGGGGATGTGACGCAAGCTTCAACCTTTCCAGTCGCCACGCGATGACGGCCAAATTCTTTCGGACGGTCGCGAAACCGACTTCAATTTGACAGGATCATGCGATGGCCTAGAATGCCGCCCGAAGTGGGCGAGCAGTTGGGGCCGTCCCATTTTTTCCGCCCCTCAAACTCGTCCTCGAAAACACACGCAGTGGGTCGCGCACCAGCGCCAGGTCGAACATGCGCATCAACGGCTTGCGTAAGCCGTGCAAATTGACGTAGGGCGCTCGTTTCGTAAACAGGAGGACACCATGAAGAACGCTTCCGCTGGCAAACATCGTCGCATCGTCTCCGCAGTCCGCCGGGCCACGGGCCTTGCCGTCGAAGGATTGGAACGCCGCACGCTGCTGAGCACTATTGTTTCCGGCCAGACGATCGCCGCGACGATCGCCAATCCGGGGCAACTGGGCACCTACACCTTTGCGGCTTCGGCCGGCGATTCGTTCGTGGTGTCGGAGGGAGCCACCGGCGCCAGCGCCGTCGTGCCGTATCTTCAGGTGTTCGCCCCCGACGGCACCCAGGTCATCAACGCTTACAACAACACCGCCTCGGTGATTGACACTTACCAGGTTCCCGCCGGCAAAGGCGGCATTTACAAAATCGTCGCCTCGTCTCTCTACAGCAAGACCGGAACGTACGCCGTCGAAGTCGTCGAGAGCCGCGTCGCGCTGACGAGCAACGGCGACGGCAAAACTATCGTCAGCGGCCAGACCATCGCCGCCGCGCTCGACCGCCCCGGCGACATCGACGGGTACAGCTTCTCGGCATTGGCGGGCGATTCGTTCGTGGTGTCGCAGGGAGCGACAGGCACGAGCGCGGTCGTGCCGTATGTGCAGGTGTTTGCCCCAGACGGCACGCGTGTCATCAATGCATACAACAACACCCCATCGGTCTTCGAGACCTATCAAATCCCCGC
>JBBQPD010000676.1:0-4214 GCA_038331535.1 Gemmatales bacterium
AGGCCTCGGAGACCAAGTACCAAGCGGTGTCCATTAGCTGTCTGATCTTCTCGCACGACGGGGCAACCCTGTACGCTACGACGCCTGACCCGGAAGCGAAGATTTATCGCTGGGAAGTCGCGACAGGGAAAGCGCTGCCGCCGCTCGACCACCCACCGTTGAAGTCGATCCTACTGACATGCAACCCGTCGCCCGACGGCAAGACGCTGCTGCTTGCCGACTTTCAATCCGGCGGGACGCGCCTGATCCTCGTCGCTGCAGACACCGGGCGGGAGGTTCACTCCATCGACGCCGGGCGACAGATGTCCGGTGCGTCCGCTTTCTCCGGCGACGGCCGGACGCTGTTCGTGGCGTTTGGGAAGGTGGTCCGGATTTACGAAGTGGCGACTGGGCAAGTGCGGGGCGAGTTCGACACCGAGGGCGGGGCGTTCTCTCTGTCGGTGTCACCGGACGGGCAGTTCCTGGCGACGGCCGGTATGAACGGCGTAAACGTATGGCACGCGGCAACGGGTCGGCGGCTGCGCTCATTCCCAGGGCGGCGGGGCCAGATCGACTCGCTCGTGTTCTCACGCGACGGCGCGCGACTGGCCGCGGCCGGGTTGCAAAACCTCGCGATCGTCTGGGACACCAGCGGCCTGTGCGACGAATCCCTTCGTGAGAAGCCGCGCCTGGAAGCTGCGGACCTGGAGGACCTCTGGAATGGCCTGACGGACGGCGACGCCGTTCGAGCCTACCGCGCCGTCGGCACCCTGGCGCTGTATCCTCTCGAAGCGACGCCGTATCTGAAGGAGCGGCTCAAAGCGGGACCGACGCCGGAAGAAAAGCGCGTGGCCGGATTGATTGCCGACCTGGATAACGACGATTTCGACCGGCGTGAGAAAGCGTCGGCAGACCTGGCGAAGCTCGGCCGAACCGCGAAGAAGGAACTACTCCGGGCGCTGGCTGACAGTAAGTCGCCCGAAGTCCGACAGCGCCTCAAGCTCTTGCTCGACAACATTGGTGGTCCCACGGGCCCGCCGCCACCGTCCGCGGAAGTGGTCCGTCTACGAATCGTCGAGGCGCTGGAAGGCGGAGGCACGACTGAGGCGCGGCTCGTGCTGGAGAACCTGGCGCGTGGGCCTGCCGATGCAGCCTCGACGCGCGCGGCGAAGGAGGCCTTGAATCGCCTGATGAAACGTGCGGCCCCATGATGCGAGGGATGAGCGTCAACGGATCTTCGCTCCATCAGGTCTTCCGCACCTGACGGCAGCGCAACATGAGGGGTTAAGGTCGTGTTTCGGAGGCCATCGTGGGACCAGAACTGATCCCGGCGACCGCGACCTCGAAGTCCATCACCAAGGGCCAGACGAATCCGGAGTCAGCCGATGAAAGTAAGGAGAGAAGCCCGAAAAACCGGGGTCGGATCATGTTAACATTTTGAGTTGAGGCAACACGGACACCCAGGGGTTGCCTGCCGAGCAGGTCGAGGAGCATTTGGCAGCGATACTCGCGGATGACTCGGCGGCCTCGGCGAGACGGTGCTGACGGCGATCATCGTGAAGAACCTAACTCCGAAGGAGCAGGTAGAGCCGAGCTGTGGTCACCCAGAACCAACCCCTTCGGAGGAACCGAGAGTGTCACTTACCGGTCCTTGTCGTGGCCCCCAGCGGCGATGTCCTCCGGGCTCAGGCCGAACATGACCAGGCGTTTGCCCTTGTGCGTGTGTTTGTAGACCTGCGGCACGTGCTGCCACCTGGGGAAGGCGAAGGGCTGGGTCAGGGCGAACGGCACAGGCGCGACGGGCTCGTCAGCGTACTGGTAGCCTATCGTGTGGTGGTTCTCGACGCTTTGGACGGTTACAGCGCCTCCCCACGGTTGCATGGGATCGGTCAAACGATGCCCCACTGGCGCACCAGCCGTGCCGCCTGCGGGAACGTAGGGACGAGCGGGAAGCCCGGTGGGATGCTGCCACTGTGCCCAGAGACGGTCGATATTGCAGTGATGGAGGAAGAAGATCGGGTCGTTCGGCGACGTGGAAGGCAGCATCGACCCGCTGACCCAGAGATGAACGCGGTTGTGGATGGAGCCGGCCCCGTGCCATCCTTCGAGGCGATCACGGAAACTCGGCGTCACCCCCTGATTCCAGTGCGACGAATCGTACGGCGTTTCGAGGAGGGCGTTGCTGACGTTGGTCGCCGTCGGCAGCGTGGCAGCCTGCGCCCTAGGATCGGAGGGCTGGAACGGGATGCGACCCAGTGCCCGCTTCAACATCGTGTCGGTGTCACCTTCCTCAAGGACGTTCAGCACCCACACACCTTCTCGGAACGGTCCGGTCATCACCGTATCGGTCGTCGGGTCCATCTTGCCCATGAAGTCGTCCGTCCAGGGCGACCCCGTCACCGCGTCGGCGGACTGGTTGACCGTCCAGTCCCAATACGGCAGGGAGAGGGTGGAATCGCCCGATGCCGCCTGTAGGTCAAGTTCGAGATTTCTCAACAGCGCACGGTGCCAGGGGCCGAAGGCCGGGGCCTGATGCGCCCAACTCGGGATGCGGTCGTGGCCGTTGGGCAGCATCATCGAGTCCATGTGGATCTGGACGTAGTCGTCGTATCGGTTGGTGAGGCCGATTTGGCTGGGCACCGTCGTTTTGAGCTTGACCAAGGCGTTCGTGACCGCGGTCTTCTCTGCCGCCGTGAGATCGGCCTGGTTCTTCCGGACGTTCATCGGCCACGACCTTCTGAAATGGAGAGAGGTTGTACAACCCTGGAAGGCCCGCTCGGCTAACCGAGCAAAGAGCATCCTCGGCAATCATCCGGCGCGTCACTGGTTCCCGGTTCGCCGCTGCCAGAACGGACGGTTGCGCCAGCGAGCATCCGCAGCGTAGTAGGTTCGCAGGTTCGCCCGATATGCCAGGTAAATGTCCTGAAGTTGCCGCAAGGATCGTTCTACGAGATTCGGATCGCCGCTGAGTGACCGGCCGACCGCTTGGCCTGCTTGCATCCCGGAGTGGAGGGCGTTCAAGATTCCCTGGGACGAAAGCGGGTCGAAGGAAATTGCGGCGTCGCCGACAGCGAGCCATCCTTCCCCGCCGAACAGGTCGAGCCGAGCGCTGCCGGCTTCGGCTCCCCGAGGGTCGCCGTCTTGCAAACGTCCGACGACCATGCTGCCCACGTGCCTGCTGGATGAGCGAAGCGTCGCAAACCCATCGGCCGAGTTCGTCCGTGTCCGATCCGCGAGGTCGCCGTCCGTGAGATAGGCGACGACACGCTCACCCGAAGGGACGAGGGCCGTGTACCACCAGCCGTCCGGAGCGCTTTCGACGAGCGTCCGTGAGTCCTGATCGGTGGCAGCCCCCTTCGTCGGCCGGAACCGTGTGTAGAACGCGACGAGGCGGTCATCCTGAACCCGCGTCGCACCGAGTCGCTTGGCGACAGCCGATCGCCTACCCGTTGCGTCGATCAGCCATTCGGCATGCACTTCCCGTGAAGAGTCGCCTGCCTTGAGCGTTACACGCCAGCCCTCTTCGTCCCGTTCAACGCAGGTGCATCGTTCTCCGTGCGACAGTACCGCCCCTCCTTCACGGGCCGACTCCCGAAGCATGGCGTCGAAGCGTAGCCGATCTATGTGCCAGCCGTAACCGTGGGGATTGAAGACAAAGTCCGTGGGGTGGGCTTCCTCGCTGCCCCACGCCGACACATTCCCGTAGCAGGGAAGATGACTGTCGGCGAGGAATTTCTCCAGGACGCCCAAGTCGCGCAGCAGTGAACGCACGGCCGGGGCCAGAGCCTCACCGATCTTGAAAACCCCGGTGGCGTCATCGGCCAGAAGGGTCCGGTATCCTGATCTGGCGAGCGTGATGGCAGCCGACGCTCCGGCCGGTCCGCCACCCACGACCACCGCTGCTAAGTTGTCGCCCATGCTCACCTGGGGTGATGGACGGGGAACGGAGCTTTCTCCTGATCCTCCTCTGCCTTCGGGCCAGCTTCCTGAAGCGTTTTTTCCCGGAGCAATTCACGCGGGCTGACGGCGGCGGTCGGCGCTGGGGCTGCGGCCATCATCTTCGCCAGTTGAGGTGCGGGGGCTTCCTTCACTCCCGGCCCGAAGGAGGCAACGAGCATCTTCTCCGGGAAGTCCTTATCACCGGCCACGCCGTCGCGAATCTCGACAAGCCCCATGAGGCCGAACTTCTCGACCATTGCTTCCATCTGCTGGGCCGTCGATCCGGTCAGCGGGTC
>JBBQPD010000677.1:0-4214 GCA_038331535.1 Gemmatales bacterium
TCGGCGCTAAGACCGAGCCGCTGGCGCTGTTGATGTGTTTCTCCTTACTAGCCGCTACCGTTAGGTTGCGCTGTCCCCCGCGCTCCATCACGGTCGCGGCTCGTCTGTTATGCTTCGTATTTCTCTTCGCACATACCGTCTCCCCGTATCCGTCTGGCCGAAGCCGAGTGTCTGCAGCAACCGCTTGGCCGGCTCATTCCCTTCGGCGACGTGAATTTCCGCAAGCGTAAAGAACTGTTCGTGCAGATGGCGCATCAGCATCGTCATCAGAAACTTGGCCAGTCCGAGCTTGCGCACGTCGGGAGCCGACTCGATCTCCAGGATGCCGACCGCGTGTTGATTCCAGCGCGGCCCGAATGTCTCCATTTCCCATAAGCTCACTCGCGACACCTGCCGACCCGTCACCTTGTCGCGCAGGTGAAAATCGTGCAGCTCGATCGGGCCGAGCACGCAGTCCTGATACCACGTCAATCCGTGCCGCGGGACGAGGACGATTTCGTAGCGCTGGCGCAGGTTCGGAAAGCGGCCATCGACGACGGCCGGGAGACGTTCGAGGGCACAGCGATAGACGAGAGAGGTTGCCTCAACGTGGTAGCCGCGGCGCTCGAAGAACGGTCTGGCACCAACACTACTGTCGAGAAATCCCGACGACTGACCGCCGCCATAGAGGGCGAAGGTGAAAGGGTTCGCCGGGGCGAGTGGGCCGGCGAACAGGTTGGTCGCGCCGCGGCGGCGGAGATATTCTTCTGAATTCGCAAGGAGTTGACTGCCGATGCCCTGGCGTTGGAAAGCGGGGCGCACGCCGAGAGAGCAAAGCACTCCAGTTGTGTAGTCGAGCGCCTTCCCGTCGGCACTGGGGCCGAAGCCAGCGTGGGCGAAGCCGACTGGTTTGTCGTCCGCGAGGGCGAGGTGAAATCCTTCGGGATCGAAATAGGGCTTGGCGAAGGTAAAGTATTCGAGCAGCGTCGGCGAACGGAGAGAGACCGCACCGGGTTCGCTGAAACAGTCGTTCCAGAGTTCCGCTACGACGGGGGGATCGAAGTTGCGAAAGGTGCGATAGTGAATCACAATCGGCGTCCTTCCAGGCCCGGAAGCGGCCGCGGCGCCTCTCCGAACGACATGCCGTTCGGGACGACAAGAACCGTGGCGGACCACACGGTCCGGCCGTCCTGCGTATCCGACAATTATAATGGGCGCGGCGCGGCAAACAAGAACCTGCGCGTCGAGAGCCGCTTGCGGCTTAGCGTCTGTCCCACAAGTGGGTTCTACGAGCCGCGACCGTCAGGGAGCGTTGGCAACATGCCGCAGAAAACGCTCCCTGACGGTCGCGGCTCGTAGAATGCGACCCCTTGTGGGACAGACTCTTAGCGGGCCAGGCGCTGCGAAGCCGCAAGCGGCAATCGAGCGCTTCAAACGGCACCTACTTCACAGCGGCACTCCCTCTTACAATGCCTCGAACGATTGACCGACGACGAAAGGATTTCACTATGCCATTTCCCGCCTTCGACCGTTCGCGTTTGCGCATCCGGCCGTTGTCCGAGCGCCACCATGACCTTGACCTGTCCGTGCTGCTGCCGCTGGACGCGCCGCCGCCATCGTTGGAGAACGCCGCCTTTCCCGTCCTGGGCCGCCGACTCGTGGAAGCGCGCCTGCAGGGCAGGGCACGCATGCTCGTCATGGGGGCGCACGTTCTGCGTGCCGGCGTCGCGCACTACCTCATCGACCTGATGGAACGCGGCCTGATCGACCACATCGCCATGAACGGCGCGGGGCCCATCCACGACTGGGAGTTCGCCCTCATCGGCGCCTCCACCGAGAGCGTCGCCCGCTACATTCAGACCGGCGAGTTCGGTCTGTGGCGCGAGACCGGCCGCATCAACGACGCCATTCGCGCTGGTGCTGATGCAGGACTTGGCCTCGGCGAGGCGCTCGGCCGCACCATTCTCGATGGCGATTTTCCCCACCGCGACGTGAGCGTCCTAGCCGCTGCCGTGCGCCTGGGGGTGCCGCTGACCGTTCACGTCGGCGTCGGTTACGACATCATTCACGAACATCCGAACTGCGACGGCGCCGCCCTCGGCGCGACGAGCTATCGCGATTTCCTCATCTTCGCGCAAACGGTGACGCGCCTGGAAGGCGGCGTCATGCTGAACTATGGCTCGGCGGTAATGGGGCCTGAGGTTTATCTCAAGGCGCTGTCGATGGCCCGCAACGTCGCGCTGCAAGAGGGAGCCGTCATCAAGAACTTCACGACGGCCGTCTTCGATCTCGTGCCGCTGGACGGCGACACGCGCCGGCAAGCGCCCAAGAGCGACCCGCGCTATTACTACCGACCGTGGAAGACGATCCTGGTGCGCACCGTGGCCGACGGCGGCGAGAGCTTTTACGTCCAGGGCGATCACCGCGAAACGGTGCCGGCGCTGTACCACGCGGCCCGGCAGGCGGAGTGACGAGCGTGCTGACCGATTCCCTGATCGATACCATTCTCGCCCGGTTGCCGGCGCTCACCATCGGCGTCCTCGGCGACCTGTTTCTCGACCGCTATCTCGACCTCGATGCTTCCCTGACAGAACCGTCGGTTGAAACCGGCCTCGACGCCTATCAGGTCGTGCGCGTACGTAGCTATCCCGGCGCGGCGGGGACGGTCATCAACAACCTCGCCGCGCTCGGCGTGGGCCGGATCTGTCCGATCGCAATCATCGGCGATGACGGCGAGGGTTACGAACTACGGCAGGCGCTCGCCCGCATGGAGGCGGTCGATCCAGTAGGCATTATCTCCATAGCGGAGCGCCGAACTCCGACATATACCAAGCCGATGTTGATGGAAACGCGCAAACCGGCACGCGAGTTGAACCGGCTCGACATAAAAAACCGAACGCCAACGGCGACGACACTCGAAGACCGAATAATCCAGGCGCTCGACGATGCCTGGCTGCGGTTCGACGCGCTCGTGGTTCTCGATCAAGTGAGTGAAGCCGACTGTGGGGTGGTGACGCGGCGAGTGCGTGAACGGGTCGCCGAGAAGGGCAGGGGAGAGGCGAGCAAGTTCGTCCTCGCCGACAGCCGCGAGCAAATCGGCCTATTCCGCGACGTGGCGGTGAAACCGAATCAACGTGAGTGTCAGCGGGCTGTCAATGGGGCAGGGGGAATCGAAGAAGAAGCGTCCACTCTAGCGCGCCTTGTGGGTCGGCCGGTGTTTTGCACGGCGAGCGACCGTGGCATTCTGCTCGCCGAACCGGCAGGAACGCGACCGATCTGGGTTGGCGCTTTTCTAGTGAGCGGCCCCGTCGATCCAGTTGGCGCCGGCGACAGTACCAGCGCCGGCATTGTCTCCGCGATGGCGGCCGGGACGACGCTGACGCAGGCCGCGGCGTTCGGCAATCTGGTCGCGTCTATCACGGTAAAGCAGATCGGCACGACGGGCACGGCGTCGCCGGGACAGGTACGGCAGCGCTGGCGCGAGGTTTCCGCCGCTTGCGGCTTAGCGGGGGACCGCCGCTAAGCCGCAAGCGGCAATCGTAACCGCTTTCACGGGCCGGATGATCCCGTGCTCCGTGATGATGCCGGCGATCAGTTCGGCCGGCGTCACGTCGAACGCCGGGTTGTAGACGGCGATACCGTCGGGCGCCGTTTGCCGGCCGAAGCCGTGCGTCACTTCACGCGGGTCGCGCTGCTCGATGGGGATGCCGTCGCCATCGGCGAGGGTTAGGTCGAACGTGCTCGCCGGGGCGGCAACGTAGAACGGGATACCATGATATTTGGCGAGGACGGCGACGCCGTAAGTCCCGATCTTGTTCGCCGTGTCGCCATTGGCCGCGATGCGGTCGGCGCCGACGATCACCAATTGAACACGACCTTCCTTCATCACCTGCGCCGCCATGTTGTCGCAGATCAGTGTCGCATCGATACCGGCCTGTTGCAGTTCCCAGGCCGTCAAGCGAGATCCCTGAAGCAGTGGCTGGGTTTCATCGACGAAGACGTGAAATCGCCGGCCGCGCTCCGCGGCAGTAAACAGGACGGAGAGGGCCGTCCCGTACTCCGCCGTCGCCAGGCCGCCGGCGTTGCAGTGTGTCAACACGCCGGTGCTGTCCTCGATCAATTCCGCGCCGGCCGCTCCAAGCGCGCGACACGTTTGCCGGTCTTCGTCCTCGATCCTACGTGCCTCAGCAAGCATTCTGCGGCCGATCTCGTCGCGGGGCAGGGCAGGGGGGAGG
>JBBQPD010000678.1:0-4209 GCA_038331535.1 Gemmatales bacterium
CTCCGCCCGACTTACCGACGTGCCGATGAGAAACCCCGTGCCGCCGAGAGCCGCCAGGATGAAGGCTCCGAACAACCATGTCTTCGCGTTCCGCATGATCTCTCCTTTGCGATTCGTCAGGATAATAGGCAGGAAAAATAAGCAAATAACATGCCGCGAGGCAGGCTGGACTTCGTCCTGGCAAGTGGGATGGAGAGTGCCCGTCGATGGCTTGGGATTGTCAGTGTTCCTTCGCGAACGTCCCAAAGATGACCGACCAGGAGATTCAGGCTCTATGCAGTGCCGCCGGCCTGGAACCCGACCATTTCCGCCGCCACGGCCTGGCGAAGACCGGGGCAAGGAACGGTCTCGACGGGCTACAGCGGACTGAAGGGCAGGCCGTATCCTTCGCGGGCCTACTGCGGTGCTACTACGCCACCGGGTAGGGCAAAGGGGAGGCAGCTCAATTTCCGAATTGAGCTGCCTCCCCTTTCCATTCTTTCCATTCCGTTTTCTTCCCTTCCTCAGTCGGGCCATACCACCGAGGCGCGCTCACTTCTTATCGAGGCTCAGCAAGTCGCTAATACCGACCCAGGCTTCCTGTCGCAGCTTCTCGTACTTCACGCCGCGCTCCTTGTCGCCAGTCTTCCAGAAGGCTTGCAGTTCCTCGCCCTGCTGGCGCACGAGTGCGGACAGTTTGCGAATACGCTCCATGCCGTCGCGGTCGGCCCGACTCATCTCCACCTTGGCGAACTGGTCCAACTGTTTGTCGGTAGCGGACAGTAGATTGCTCACCGACGCCATGATCTGCTGAATGTCCTTTTCCTCGTACGTGCCGTTCGCCTTGCCGTCGGCCAGGAAGCCGATGTTGAGGTAGGCCTGGTACACCTGCGCGGCCGACAGCAGGCCGACCGTCTGGAGGAGCAGGACACGCTCCTCCTTGGCGGGTAACGGGGCGGGCGGTTGTTTGTCGTCGGCGCCCACGGCTGACAAGGGCTGTCTGATCGCCACGACACCAAGCAATGCCGCCCACAGGAACGAACGCTTCATCGTCTTCTCCGAAAGAGGCGGGGCCGGAGATTACCCCTGCGCCCCGCTGTTAAATCTGATTCAACGACCTACACGGCAGCCGATATGCCAACTATTGCTTACCGCCCTTTTTGGCGATGGCCCCATGGCCCGGTACTCCTCCCACAGGCTTAACCCCACCCGGCACGCCCTGTCCGGCCTGGGCGCCGATTCCTTGGCCCATACCCTTGCCACCCTGAAGCCCCTGCGCGCCGACTACCGCGCCGCCTTTGCCGTGCTGCCCGCCTTTGCCGTGTTGGCCCGCTTGGCCGTGCTGTCCCGCTTGGCCTTGCTGTCCGGCCTGGCCTTGCTGAGCACCCTTGCCGTGCTGTCCGGCCTGCCCTTGCTGCCCCCCCTTGCCTTGTTTTCCTGCCTGACCGTGCTGTCCGGCCTGCCCTTGCTGACCACCGCCTTGAGCCATGCCGCCCACCGCGGGCATCGGCGCTGGTTTCATGCCGCCCACGGCGGGCATCGGCGCTGGCTGCATGCCGCCAACAGGAGGCATCGGCGCCGGCTGCGGGGCAACGACGGGCATCGGGTCCGCTTTCTGTTTGTCGCCGCAACAACACCCGCCGGCCATGCCGATCCCGTTCAGGAGGACGTTGACGTTCACTTCGTTACCGCCAGCCCACGGCGGTTTCGCCTCGGCTTCCGCCGCGACAGAGCCCCACAACAGGACGCCCGCCACGACAGCGGCACCAACTCGATTCGCATTCATTCATCACTCTCCGATAAAAACGGGCGAAACGCTATCTTCTGCGCGCAGGGCGTCCCCTTCCGAGAACGTGTTGAGCCGTTCGCGGCACCTTCCGCCTAGCGATTTGCCTTCTCGTCTTTTGCCTGCGGTTCGTTCTTGCCCCGGTCGGGCTTGTCCTTGAGGTGGCCGGGAGGAACCTTGGACGGCGGCTTGTCCTTCGGCTTCTTCTGACGGCCGGGCGGCATCTTGCCCTTCTCGTTGCCGCCCTTGTCCGCCTCGAGCTTCCACGGCGGGCCGACGGCGCGGCCCTTGCCTTGAGCGGCGCCCACTTCACGCACCCGGTCATCCCCCAGTTGGGCCGCGTCGAGGGCCTGCCGAAGTCCCGCCCGTGCCGCCTCCGGCACCTGCGACAGATTTCGTTCGAGGACCGCCACCGCCTGTGCGGAGCGACGCAGCACTTTCTCGACGTCCTCCTGACGCCCCTGTCCCGCATCGCCCGCCGCCTCCAGACTATCGGCCGCCCCGAATTCCAGCATGTCGCTCATGCACTCGCTCAGTTCCTGCGCCGCGCCGGCGTCGCCGCCCGTGGACAGCAGCACGACGGCCGGCGCGAGGAACGACGCCAGCTCGGCGCACAGATCGGCCCGGCGCACCAGGTCGGTCTCCTCGGCAAGCCGCAAGCCTTGATGGACCAGTGCCGTCAGGAGCGGAGCGGGGCCGGTGGCGATTGTTGCGGCGGGCAGGGTGGGGGATCGCTCGGCTTCGAGCCGATCCGCCGACTCGCGGGAGACGACACACAGCGGGCGCAGCATCTCCGCAACGACGGGCAAAGACGCGCCGGCGACCGCCGCTACTTCCGTGGCAGTCGTCCGCAGGCGCGCCGTCAGCGAGTTGACGGCGGCCGGCTTCTTCTCGGGGGGGAGTGCCGCGACGCGGCCGGCGATCCCTTGCCGCACGACCTGCTCGTAAAGAGTTGCTAGCAGCGGCAGGTTCCCGGTCTTACCCGCGCGGACTCCTTCGACCGCTTTGTCCTTGAGGTCGGCGGCCAGGGCCGCCAATACTTCCAGTTGTTCGGCGACGTCGGTGGTCTCGGCCAGGCGCACGTCGTGCCGCGCGACGAGCAGGACAGCCGACTTGTCCTCGGGGCCGACCCACAACTGGTGCCCCTCGGCGGTCAACTGCGGCGCGGGCGACGGGGCGGCGCCGCGCGGCGGCAGGAAGTGTCGGACCAGCGGCCAACCCACGGCGAACAACAGCACGGCGGCCGCGGCCCACCGCAGCACGCGCCGCCACGGCAGATAGACGGGCCGCGCGGGCAGTGGCGGCGGCAGCGCCGGGCCGATGCGCTCCCACAATTTGGTCTGCGTGTCGGCGTTTCCCGGCGGGAACGGCAGACGACGGACCGCGTCGTCCAGCCTCAGCACGCGCTGACGCTCCCGCCGGCACCGGACACAATCGTACAAATGGCGGCGCAGGCCGGACGACGCCGGGCTATTTCCGTCGGCGGTTAGCAACCAGAGCTGGACTTGTTTGCACTTCATGACGGTGACGAATCGAGGTACGCTCGAAGCTCCTTCAACAAGAACTGGCGCGCCTTGAACACGCGCCAGCGGGCCGTCTCCTCGGTGATCTCCAGTACGCCAGCGATCTGACCGTAAGAGAAGTCTTCCTGGCTCAACAGCAAGTAAGCCGCGCGGTACGGCGTCGGCAACCGCGCCAGCGCCGCCCGAAGTTGGTCCTGCGCTTCCCCCTCCAGCACCTCGCTCAACGGGCCGGCGTCCTGGGCGGGGAGATCGGCTGGCAGGTTCGCCGTCGGAGCCCCACGCGGTCCGCGCCGGCCACTGACCAGGAGGTTGCGGGCGACGCGGAACAGCCAGACGCGGAACGTGACCGCCCTGGGCAACTGCGGCAGCGCCGACCAGGCCCGGAAGAAGGCTTCCTGGGTCAAATCCTCGGCTTCGTGTTCGCGGCCGGTTAAACCGAGCAGCCAGCGGCGCAGGGGATGCCAGTAACGGTCAACGAGTGCGGCGAACGCCGCACGGTCACCCGTTCCCGCTTTCTGCACCCACTCGTCTTCCTGGGAAGGCCGCACGTCAATGGCTCAGGCTCCGCTCCTACCTGATAGACGCATGGGGAAGTCCGGCGTTGGAAAAATAATCGCTCGCGGCTGGAAAGGATCGGACGATTCGCGTTAGGACGTAGACGGAATGTCGGAGCGTCTCGGGGAGAGTTCGCCTTCAACTCGGCATCGGCCACCCGGCTTGTACTATAATTGCCCGGCACGAAAGACTCTTACGAGCCGCGACCGTCAGGGAGCGCGGGGCGGAGTGCAAGACCCCCTTTGCGATTCCTGATCCCTACCCAGCTTTCCCAATCTTCCGCGGCGTGTGGCGGCGGAAGGCGCTGCCGGGGCGGTTGTCGATGTGGGTCGCCAAGCGGTCGTCGTCGCTGAGAACCGCGGCACG
>JBBQPD010000679.1:0-4208 GCA_038331535.1 Gemmatales bacterium
AAAATCGAGGCCGTGTCGTCGAGATGTTCTTCTGTCGCGATAGGCCGGGAAGCCCTCATGCTCCGGCTTCGGTCGGCGTTGCCGATAACGCCGCATTGGCCTTGCGTGCGCGTCGAACGTCCATGAACGATTTAACACACAGCCCGGTGAACACGGCGCAGATCGCGGCCATTATCAGCTGGACGAGGGTCGCCTTGAGCGCCTCCACGCCCTCGTTCAGGAGCGCGGACAGATGGGGCATCGCCTTGTAAGCTGGGACGATCGTGCCGGCCAGCCCGACGAGGACGGCGACGTGCATGACGTGCATGCGCAGGCGATCCTTTCGGGCCAGAAATCCGCATATCCCCAATGCCAGGCCGAAGTACGACGGGATGAGAGCGGTCGGCGCTCCCGTCCAGGCATACGCGCCGACGCCGAGCAGGATCAAAATCGTCCCAAACGCGACCGTAAGGTTTGCCATGTTTCGCCCTCTTCTCCGATCCGAATCGTCGTCTCAATTCCGCTCGTCCACCCGCATTGTAGGGTCCGCGCTGGCTCCGACCACCTTTCTCGCCACGATGGGTTTTGGCCTCTTGCATCCCTCCGTGCTGCGTGGTACAACCATTTTGTACGATCGTTCGCGGTCGTGCGAACCTCTGCGGTGTTCGTGAACTGGCGTTGCTTTTGACGAACCGATGGAGTTCCCGCAGGGAGCCAACATAGCAACCGGCGCTTGCAAGCCCACCTCCTGGGGACTCGTCCCCAACCGAGCAGTGGGATCCAAAACCCGGGGCTGAGGCACCCACGCTACATAGCGGGTTCTCAAAAGACGCCACAACGGCACAGGTGGAGGTTTTTTTGCGCGCCGGTTGTTGGTTTTCGTCTTTTGCTAGCGGAAACCTCCTATATAATGGGATCGATGCCGTCATTTACCCAAGTCTCCCCAATCATCATTCAGACAAACTTATTCAACCTTTTTTTTCTGGGATCGGCTCTTTGCCGAATCGCAAGTCTTTTCTTCGCGGTTTTCTCAATTCACCTGTCCGCAAGTGGTTGCGCTCAAAACTCGACGAGGCGCCGCGGCGACGCAGCTGCGGTCTCGAGTGTTTAAGAAAAAACTATGAGCGCCGTTCGTGTTGCCGTGCAAGGGGTTCCGCCAGCATGGAGAAGTCGGGAAGCATTTTCCGATTGACACCCTGTCGAAAGTCGGTAACCTGTGCCTCTGTACTCGCTGCTCAGCTGCAACGAGCAACCACGCGGGACAGAGATAAGGGGGGTCTGTCCCGAGAAAGTTAGTTGAGTCCTTCCCCCACGGGCGTGATCTTCCAGGCCACCGGGCCGGGTAGCGACAGCCAGACGGCTGGCACTACCTATCAGAAGTCGGTTCCGCCCTGTGTCCTTGAGATTCGCAACCTCGTATCACCTTCGTCCTTGACCAACACCCCGCGTCCGCGCTGCGCGCCGAGCGGGGATTGTATTCCGTGAGCCAGGCTTCAGCGCTCCGGTTGCGTTCACCCGGGCCAGGGACGGCCCGCGATAAGCTACTACCGGATGGTGGGGGTCGGGGGAGGCCGCGTAACCCGCGTCCTCTCACAAGATCTGACCGGAGACTGAAGTCCTGTTGTCCTCCGGGCGCCTCAGGAGCCCCGGCGGAGTGACGGCCCGCAAGGACGCTGTGGCCACGACGCGGCCGGCCCACCCGAAGGATTCGGGCGGCCGGCCTTTTTCATTCCCCCGCTGAACCTCGATCCCGGCCCGTCCGTCTGCTAAACTGAGCGAATCTGCGGATTGTTTGTTGACCGTCGGTTTGTCAACCCTTTACCGCTTTCGTCTTAGCGGATTCGGACCGCTAAGCCGCTAGCGGCGGTAAGTTGTATCGATGAGCCTTATCGTCATGCTGATGCACGCGCGCCTCACCCCCCGCGACGTCCTGGAAGAACTCCTCGACAACCGCATCCTCGTCCTCGACGGCTCGATGGGCGCGCTGATCTTCACGCGCCAACCGACGGAGGAAGACTATCGCGGCACCCGCTTCCGCAATCATCCTGTCGCGTTGAAGAATTGCACCGACGTCATGGTCCTGACCCAACCGAAGCTCATCGAGGAGATTCATCGCAATTATCTGGACGCCGGAGCGGACATCATCGAAACGGACACGTTCAACAGCAACCGGCTTTCCCTGGACGAGTTGGGGTTGGCCGAACACGTCTTCGAGCTGAACAAGACGGCCGCCGAGATCGCGCGCCGCGCCGCCGACGAGTTCACGCGCCGCAACCCGGATAAGCCACGCTTCGTCGCCGGCAGTATCGGGCCGACCAAGAAGACGCTGTCCATCGGCCTCGACGACGACGACCCCAGCCGCCGCGACGTAACTTTCGACCAGATGGTCGAGAACTACTACGAGCAGATTCACGGCCTCGTATTCGGCGGCGTCGATATCCTGCTGCCGGAAACCTCGTTCGACACGCTCGTGCTGAAGTCGTGCCTGTTCGCCATCGACAAGTATTTCACCGACCACGGTATCCGCCTACCGGTGATGATCTCCGGCACCATCTTCGAGAACAACCGCACGCTGTCGGCGCAGACCGTGGAGGCGTTTTACCTGTCGGTGGCGCACTTCGACGCCCTGAGCGTCGGCCTCAATTGCGCCGTCGGCGTCGATCAGATGCGGCCGCACGTCGAGACGCTGGCGAACCTGAGCAAAACGCGCGTGAGCTGTTACCCCAACGCCGGACTACCCGACGGCTTCGGCGGCTTCACCGGCAATCGGGAGCACACCGCCGCCGTGATCGGCGAGTTCGCGCGCAACGGCTGGGTCAACCTCGTCGGCGGCTGTTGCGGCACCACGCCGGAATGGATTCACGCCATCGCCGCGGCCGTGCAAGAAGTCAAGCCGCGCAAGGTTTCCGACGAGCCGCTTGTCGCCGCCTACTGCGGCGAGGAACCGCTGTTCATCCGTCCCGAGACGAATTTCGTCATGGTCGGCGAGCGAACGAACGTCACCGGATCGAAGAAATTCGCTCGTCTCATTCGCGAAGGCAACTTCGCTGAAGCGCTGAAAATCGCCCGCGAGCAGGTCGAGGGCGGGGCCAACATCATCGATGTGAACATGGACGAGGGGCTGCTCGACGGCCCGGCGATGATGACGAAGTTCCTCAACCTCGTCGCCACCGACTCGTCGATCGCCCGCGTCCCAGTGATGATCGATTCCTCGAACTTCGCCGTCATCGAGGCCGGCCTGAAGTGCATCCAGGGCAAGGGGATCGTCAACTCGATCAGTCTGAAGTCGGGCGAGGAAGATTTCCTGCGCCAGGCGCGCGTCTGCAAGCGCTTCGGCGCCGCCGTCGTGGTTATGGCCTTTACCGCTGAAGGCGTCATCCCCGGCATCCCGCTGGGACAGGCGGTGACGGCGGACCACAAGGTGCAGATTTCCGCCCACTCTTACAAGCTGCTGACGGAAACGGTCGGCTTCGATCCTGGCGACATCATTTTCGACACGAACATCCTGACGGTCGGCACCGGCATGGAGGAACACGCCAACTACGCCGTCGAGTTCTTCGAGGCGGTGCGGCGCTTGAAGGAGATGTTCCCGCTGGCGAAGACGAGCGGCGGCGTCAGCAACGTGTCGTTCGCCTTCCGCGGTCCCGGCAACGAGGCGGTGCGCGAGGCGATGAACAGCGTTTTCCTGTTCCACGCCATCAAGGCCGGCCTCGACATGGGCATCGTCAACCCCGCCCAGCTCCAGGTCTACGAGGAGATACCCAAGGCGCTGCTCGAACGAGTCGAAGACGTGATCCTCAACCGCCGGCCCGACGCCACGGAGCGGTTAGTCGATATCGCCAAGGAAGCGACCGCGAGCCGCGATCCGAAGGCGAACGCCGACGCCCTGGCCTGGCGCTCGGCTTCGGTCGCGGAGCGTCTCAAGCACGCGCTGGTCGCCGGCATCGCCGACCACATCGAGGAAGACGTGGAGGAGGCGCGCCTGCAATTCGAGCGGCCCTTGCAAGTGATCGAAGGACCGCTCATGGACGGCATGAACGTCGTCGGCGACCTGTTCGGCGCCGGCAAGATGTTCCTGCCCCAGGTGGTGCGCAGCGCCCGCGTGATGAAGAAGGCGGTAGCGCACCTGCTGCCGTACATGCAGGCCGAGAAGGAGAAGGCAGGCGGCGTCCATCGTTCGCGAGGCAAGCTGCTGATGGCCACGGTCAAGGGCGACGTTCACGACATCG
>JBBQPD010000680.1:0-4203 GCA_038331535.1 Gemmatales bacterium
TCCCCGCTTACTGGGTGCGCGGCTCCTTACGGTAGATCTGTATTTGGCCCACATGAAGTCACCGTCATGCGCATCGTCGTCGGTGCCGCGTTCTCGCCTGACGGCACACTCCTGGTCGCCAACATCTTTGAGAACAAGACGCCGATCTGGGAAGGCCTCAAGATCTGGGACGTGAAGACGGGAGCGCTGCGGCGTCAGATCGAGGACAAAAAGATGTACCCGGTAACGCTTGCCCGCCCCACCTTTTCCCCCGGAGGCTCGTTCCTCATCGCGTCGGGTTTCACTTCCGTGGTTTTCTGGCTGGTGTCCGACCTGCTCGCCTACAAGCTGCTTAATGCCGAGCCACCGGCCCCGGATGCCGTTGAAGTGGTCAGGAAGTTTGCGAACGTTTGGGAGGACAGCGAACAACCACGAGTCATGGTGACGATGCAGTCGGAAGCTACGGAAGAGCAGCTGGCGCTGCTGGCGAAACTGCCGCTGCTGACCCACTTGGACTTCGGCCCGATGAAGGATCTAACCGACGCCGGACTGGCGCACCTCAAAGGATTGACCGGCTTGCGCACGCTCACCCTGAGCAGATCGCAGAAGATCACCGACACGGGGCTCTCCGCGCTGGCGGGGCTGACCAAACTACAGGCACTCTTCCTGTTCAACCTCGTCAAGGTGACGGACGCCGGGCTGGTTCACCTCAAGGGATTGACGGGCCTGAAAAATCTGGACCTGTCCCAGACGGCGGTGACGGACAAGGGGTTGGACCATCTCCAGGGGCTAACCGGGTTGCAGTCACTGTGGCTGAACATGACGAAGGTCACGGCGGAGGGCGTGGCGAAGCTAAAGAAGGTGTTGCCGAAGGCGAACATCGTGCGCGAGTAATGCGCGCCGGGCGGCCCGTGTAGAATAAGGCGGGGAGGGGCGATGCCGAATTACAAACCCTGGCCGCCGACAACGTTTGTGGATTTTATTCGCGGTTTCGACACCAGCGTCGGGACAGCGGAGATTCTCACGGACGCGGGGCCGGCATTCATCAAAGCTCTGGGGAACCGTGGCGGACCGCACCACCTCGCCAGCGAGTGGGTCGGATCGAATCTCGCTCGCTGGTTCGGACTTCCCACGTTCGATTTCGCGATCCTGCATTTGCGCGAAGGGGACTATCTTCCGTATGTCCGCGGTGGTCAAGCAGTTCCCGGACCTGCGTTCGTGACACGTTCCGAGAAAGGCGCGACCTGGAAGGGTGATCCGAAGACATTGAAGAAGCTCACGAACCCGCGGCAAGTTGCCTGGCTCGTCGTCTTCGATACCTGGGTGTTGAACTGGGACAGGCATCCTCCGGACGAGTCGCGCAGACCGAACTACGACAACGTGTTTCTCTCCCAGGAGGGGGTGCCTCGCCGCAGGTATTTGCTGAAGGCGATGGACCACACGCATTGCTTCGGCTGCCGAGCGGGGGAACTTACAAAGCGGATCGATCGCCTCGATCCTATCCGCGACGACCGTGTTTTCGGGTTGTTCCCGGACTTCAAGCGCTATGTCCATCCCGAAGCAATCGAAGCAGCCTGTCGGCGGCTGGGTACAGTCACCCGCGCCGTCGTCGAACCAATTGTCGCCGCGATTCCGCGCGAATGGGAAGTCGATGCCGAGATCCGTCAAAAATTGATCGAGCAGGTCGTCCAGCGGGCCTCCTATTTGACCGAACGACTCGGAGAACAACTTCGGTCGCTATTATGATCGACGTTCTTACAGGAGACGAACTATGTTTGAGCCGGTACCCGGATTCTACTGCATCATCCAATACTCTCCGAGCAACTACCGAATGGAGGTCGTCAACGTCGGCGTCGTCATCTTTTGCCCGAAGCTCTCGTATCTCGGCGTGCAGGTCACCGCCCTTTATGACCGTGCCGTGCGATTCTTCGGCCCCGAGGTCGATGAGGAACTGGTTCGCGACGATGCGGAAGGCATTCAGTACCGTCTGCTGAACATCGAAGCCGAACACATGCGCACCCTCGAAGACTTGCAACACTTCGTCGATACGCGCGCCAATCAGATCATCCTGACGAACCCGCGGCCGATGTCGCTCCGCCGGCCGCCGCAGGAGGAGCTGCTGCGCATCTTCCGCGAGGTGGTGGACGACCGGCCCGAAGCGCTCGCCGTGGCCGAGCCGGAGTCGCGTAACGGCACGATAGCGGTCCCCGAGTCGCCGGTCGTCGCCGTGCCGTCGAACCCGTGAGCGTCCCATGTTGCCGCGCGAAGTGTTGCGCCAAATCCGCCGCTTGCAGCTCAAGGCTCGCCGGGCCGTCGAGGACATCCTCGGCGGCGAATACCACAGCGTCTTCAAGGGCGCCGGCATGGCCTTCGAGGAGGTGCGCGAGTATCAGCCCGGCGACGACGTGCGCTCCATCGACTGGAACGTCACCGCCCGCATGGGCCATCCCTTCGTCAAGCGCTTCATCGAAGAGCGGGAATTGACCGTGCTGCTGGCCGTGGACGTCAGCGGCAGCAACCAGTTCGGCAGCGGCTTGCAGCAGAAGCGCGAGGTCGCCGCCGAGCTGGCCGCCGTCCTCGCCTTCAGCGCCATCAGCAACAACGACCGCGTCGGCCTCGTCCAGTTCAGCGACCGCGTCGAGCGCTACGTGCCGCCGCGCAAGGGGACGCGCCACGTGCTGCGCCTCATCCGCGACGTGCTGTTCTACCAGCCGCAGCGGCCCGGCACGTCGCTGCGCGAGGGGCTGGACTTCCTCAACCGCGTGCAGCGCCGCCGGGCTGTCGTCTTCCTGTTCAGCGATTTCCTCGACCGCGATTTCGAGAAGGCGTTCAAGCGCACCGGCCGGCGGCACGACCTCGTCGCCGTGCGCCTGACCGACCCGCGCGAGGAAGACCTGCCCGCCGTCGGCTTGCTGGAGTTGGAAGATGCCGAGAGCGGCGCCCGCCTGCTGCTGGACACGAACAGCAAGGCGGTGCGCGACGGCTTCCGGGCCAGGGCGCTGGCGCGACGCGACGCGGCACGGCAGCTGGCAAGGTCGGCCGGCGTCGATCTCATCGAGGTCTCGACGGCCGGCGGCCATCTCGACGCGCTGGTGCGCTTCTTCCGGCTGCGCGAGCGGCGGCAGAGGAGAGGGTGAGCATGCGCGCAAGAAAGTTACCCCCTGAGCCCGCAGCGCAAGCAAGGGTTGCTCTTGCTCGCGCTGCGGGCTCAAGTGCAGGCTCAGGCTTGCTCCTCCTTGCCGTTGTCGCCGCGCTGGGCGCTGACTTACGCACCAATCCCGAGACGCGCGGACGGGTGACGACCTGGCTCGACGTGACGATCGCGAAGCCGAATGAGCAGGGAAGCGCCGAGGTGACGCTCGTCGTTTCCGTCGAGGGGCCGCGCGGGCTGGAGGCGAAGACCGCAATCGACGACGCCCGGTGGACGACGACTTTCGCACCATCGACGCTGGGGAGGGGAGACCCGGTCGTCTGGACGCAGACGATCGCGCTGAAGCAAAAGAATCCGGGTCAGGTGCCACTGCCGGCGGTCAAGGTGTCGTTTCGCGATGGGCCCGATGCGGCGTGGGAAACGGTGGAGTGGTCCGACCTGCTGAGTCAGGTGCGCGGGCAGCCGACGCCGATCGACGTCCCGGAGCCTCCTGCGACGCCGAACCGCTGGCGCGCGTGGACGGCGGGCCTGCTAAGTGTGGTGGTGGTGCTGCTCGTCGTCGGCTGGATGCTTCGGCGGCCCCGAAAGCGGGCGGTGCCGCTTGCTCCCGAACAGCGGGCGGCGCGCGATCTGGACGCCGCCGCGGCCCTGATGGCGACCGATGTGATTGCGGCCCATGAGCGCCTGGCGGATACGGTGCGCGGCTTCCTCGCCGAGCGTTTCGGCCTGCCGGGGCCGCGCCAGACGACGGCGGAGTTTCTGGAGGCGATCGCGCGCGAAGCGTCGTCGCCGGGGGAGCTACGTGAGTTCCTGGAGCGCTGTGATCTGGTGAAGTTCGCCGGCGTGCGGCCGACGCCAGAAGAGAATCGACGCACGCTGGAGATGGCGCGGCAAATCATCAAGTTCAGTGGCACCGGCGTCCCGCCGGTGAGCCGCACCGGCGGGACGCCGGTGCCACTGGCCTAATCCAGGCGCAGCAGCCCCCACGCCAGCCCGATGAACACCGCGCCGAATCCCGCCAGCACGCCGCATGCCCGGAACACGATCGTCAGGTTCGGCTGCGCGTTCGCGCT
>JBBQPD010000681.1:0-4198 GCA_038331535.1 Gemmatales bacterium
ATCGCCGGCGCCGGCGCCCGCCTTGTTCTCTTGCGGGCCGTGCGTCTTGCGGACTTCCTCGTCGGCCGGCCCTTCATCCTGGAAGCGCCAGGTCGTGAAGGTGTCGTCTTCCATGATGACGTTGCCGTGCGTGCCGCCGATTTCCAGGCGAATCTTCGAGCCGGGCCAGGAACCGGTCGTGCCCACGATGGAGCCGAGAGCGCCGTTGGCAAAGCGGACGCCGGCGACGGCGGTATCTTCGACCTCGATGCGCTCGTGCGCCAGCGTGGCCGTGAGGGCAGTGACTTCTTGGACGCCGCCCATGAGCCACTGGAGCAAGTCGATACCGTGGATGCCCTGGTTCATGAGAGCGCCGCCGCCGTCGAGTTTCCAGGTGCCGCGCCAGCCGCCCTTGTCGTAGTACTCCTGCGTGCGAAACCACTTGATGGCCACGTCGCCCAGGACGATACGGCCGAAGCGCCCGCGCTCGATCGCTGCCTTGAGAATACGGCTCGGCTCCTGAAAGCGGCGCGGGAAGATGGCGCCGAGCGTCACGCCGCTGTCGCGACAGGCGCTCAAGATGGCGTCGATGCGCTCGGACGTGACCTCGGCCGGCTTCTCGACCATGACGTGCTTGCCGGCGCGCGCGGCCTGCACGGCGGGTTCCATGTGCGTGCCGCTCGGCGTGCAGATGGAGACGGCGTGGACCTGCGCGTCGGCCAGTAGCTCCTCCAGCGTCGGATACGCCTTGCCGCCGAACTCCGCGGCCCGTTTCTTCGCCATGTCGGCGACGGTGTCGAAGTAGCCGACGACGCGGGCGTCCGGCAGGGCGTTGATGGCCTTCGACTGGAACTCGCTAATCATGCCGCAGCCGATCAAGGCGATGCCGAACTTGTCCGCCATGTCGTCCTCCGAAGTGCTGGTTTCCTAGGGGCGGTATCGGTCGCCCGCCTTTCAGGCTGAAATATGCAAGACCGATTTCGCCCATTCCATTCCTGGCGGCTTCGCCCGAACGGCCCGTTACCCTTCGCGATTCCCATCGGAGCAGTTCACACTCCCCCCGTCAAGATTATTCTCGTGGTGTCAATCAACCCGCGATTTTCCAGCGAATGTTGCTCTCCACCCATCGTACCAGCCTGCGGTAGCCTCCGGGATAACTGCGCCCGCAACTTTATTTGGCGGCCCCGCTGAGTGCCTGTCGCGGCGACTCGTAAGGCGCGGACGCGGACTTGTTCAAGAAATGGCCTGATTCGCCCCGTCCGCGGTGCGCGCCGAAGTGCGTTTTCGACCCGAATCGCGGTCTGAACCAGCCGGTTCACCAGGTACGGAACCCCGAAGCGACGTTGTGACACGGCGAGCGCTCTTGATACCATGTCCGTGGCCGCCCGCGCTCGCCCCAACCAGGATGGGTATCCCCATGCAGCAGGTATTCCTCCGCCTTCCGATCTACACGCGCTGGACCGAAGACGGCGTCCCGATCTACGGCTTCGGCCTGATGCTCTTTCTCGCCTTCATCATCTGCACCTGGCTCGCCGGCCGGCGGGCGGTGAAGGTCGGCATGACCAAGGAGATGATCCAGGATTTCACCATCTGGGTCTTCATCGGCGGTCTGCTCGGCGCTCGCATCTTCTACATCTACGGTGAGAAAGAAACGCCTCCCACCTCGGTCCTCGAGTTCCTGTACGAGCTGCCGCGCATCTGGGAAGGCGGCATCATCTTTTACGGTTCGGTCGTCGGCGCCCTCGTGGCGTATGCCATCCTCTACTGGTTGTTCCTGCGCAAGAAGGGCATCTCGACCCTCAAGCTGGCCGACGTGGTCGCGCCGTCGTTGGCGGTCGGGCTGGCGCTGGGCCGGCTCGGCTGCTTCCTCAACGGCTGCTGTTACGGCCAGGTGGCGTGCGCCGACTGTCCGGTCTATCCCGTCCACTTCCCGCTATCGGCTCCGGCCCGCTACGCGCTCGTCGATGAGGGCGTGCAAACCGCGGCCGGCTTCACGGTCGATGAGCAGTATCGCGGGACGGGCGTTCGCGTGGACAAAGTGGATCCCAAATCGGCGGTATACGAGGCGGGCCTCCGCAACGGCGACGTCATCGAAAAGGCCGACGGCAAGGCGATGGACAGCTCCGCCGACCTGACGAGTTACCTCGGCAGCTTCAAGGAATGGCCGCGCGGCCAGAGCGAGCTGACGCTGAAGGTGCAGAACAAGGAGGCGTTCACCGTGCGGCCGCGCACCATCGGCCTGCACCCAACGCAGCTGTACGAAACGCTGAGCATGCTGATCGTGCTGCTGCTGCTGCTCGCGTATGAACCCTTCAAGACGCGCGACGGCCAGGTGATGGTGCTGATGATGCTCTGCTACGCCGTTCATCGTTTCGTCAACGAGATGTTGCGCAACGACCCGCGGCCGATCGGCTTCGAGCGCTACGCCAGCGTGTTCCTGTTCGGCGCGGGAGTTCTTATGGGGTTGTGGCTGTTATGGCGGCCGGCGCAGTACAAGCCGAGCTGGACGATTGCGGCGGCGTGAGCGGCTTGCCGTTTCGCGCGAATCGGCGCAGTTCCATTACGGATTCATCCGCTGAACAGAAATGACGTCCAGTACGCCGTAAGGAGCCGGCCGAACATCAATGATGAAAACTACTCCGATCGGCTCGCCATCGCCGCCGGGGAAAACGAGTGGATAAATCAGTTCGGTGGAACCCGGCTCGACGCGATATTCCGGGTCGTCGCGGACGCGGTCCGGCAAGCGTTTGAGTTTGTGGTGAATCCGGAGGAACAGACTGTTCCTCTCGTGGCGAGTAAGGCCGGGAAGGGCGCGCAGCTGCGATTTCGCCTCGTCGGTGTAATTAAGACGGTATCTGCCGGCGGACGCCACTCAGAGATCTCCGCCTGCCCGGATGCGCTGGTCGATCGTACGCGAGCTTTCCTTGCGTCCGGCGGCGGCGTCTTCACGACCTCGTCGGACACTTTCCATGTCAATGCGCGGGAGAGGCGTTTTTGCCAGCCGCAAGCATTTCGCGAGATAGGCTTGCAGGTTGGTCACTTCAGCTTCTACCCGGCGCATGCGGGCCAGCAGTTTCCGGGCGACAGGGCCGCGAAATTGTTGGGGAATCTTGGCCTCAAGATCGCGGAAGGTCTTGAGCAAACGAGCCAACGCTTCGGAAGTGGGGTCGTAGCGGGCGACAAATGTGCTTGGCTCGACGCCGCGCTCCATCTCGGTCCGGAGGATGCGAATGGCCCGATGCAATACCTTGACCAGAAAAAGAACCGACACGACCTCCGCTCTGTTCGATCCTTGCGTGGAATCACTCTGATTAACGGCGCGATCAACGCTGGCGACGGTATCGTTCATCCATTCTGAAAGTACTTCGGCCATAGCGTCTCCCGCCCTTTGAGAGCATCCGCATGAAGCTATCTGTCACTAATAAACAGAAAGAGAAGACCAGTCAAGCTGATGGCTTGCCGTTTCGCGCGAAACGGCAAGCCGCTCAGCCCGGCACGCTTTGCCCCGACGTTACAATCTTGTTACTTGGAAAACTCCCCCGGATCGGTGATGATAGAAGCCTCGGGATCGTCTTGATTCTCGGAGGCGCCATGCCGTATCGGATCGCACATCGCAGCATTTGCTGTCTGACCATCGCCGCGCTGCTGCTCAGCTCTCCAGCGCGGGCTGAAGACCCGCGTACGGCGGCCGAGAAGGTGCGTACACTCCTTGCGACGCACTGCGGCGGCTGTCACGGCCCCGGCGGCAGCGCGCGCGGCGGCTTCAACTTCCTCCTCGACCGCGAACGCCTTGTCAGCCGCAATCTGGTCCGTCCTGGCAAGCCGACGGAGTCGCCGCTGTTTCAGCGCATCGCCGACGGTGAGATGCCGCCTCCTGGTAAAAACCCGGTGCCTTCCGAGGCCGATCGCGTCGTTTTGAAGAAATGGATCGAGGCCGGCGCACTGTCGTGGGAACCAGCGAAGCCGCAAGCGGCAATAATTACGACCGCGGCGCTGCTCAAGATTGTCCGCGACGATTTGCAGGCGCTCGATCCGCGCCAGCGCCGCTTCGCCCGCTACCTGACGCTGACCCATCTGAACACACTCGCCGCTCAGGAATTGCAGCAACACCGGGACGCCATCGCCAAGCTGGCGAACGCTCTCTCCTGGCACGCACGGGTGACGCGGCCGCTCGCTGTCGATGCCGCCGAGACGGTTTATCGTCTCGACCTGCGCGACT
>JBBQPD010000682.1:0-4198 GCA_038331535.1 Gemmatales bacterium
CGCCGGTGTATCGGCCGCCGCCCCCCACCCAAACTAAAAAACTGGGCTGACGCGCCGCCCCCGTCGGGGCGGTCCGCCCCCCGCGCCCCCTGCCGGCCGCGGCTCGTTGACAGATCATTGTCCTCTTTGCGGCCTTTCCGCGACCGGTTTGTATAATCAGCCCGATCCTCGCTGCCTCTCTCTCCATCGTCCGCCGGGGAGCGTTCGAAACGCATGCGTGCCGTGCTGCAACGAGTCTCGCGGGCCAGCGTCGTCGTCGGTGACGAAGTCATCGGTGCGGTTGGACTCGGCCTGCTGGTGCTGCTGGGCGTCGCCCCGGACGACACCGAAGACGACGTGCGACGGCTGGCGGACAAGATCGTCGGCCTGCGGATTTTCGCCGACGAGGCGGACAAGATGAACCGCAGCGTCGCCGACGTGGGCGGCGGCGTGCTGGTCGTCAGTCAGTTCACGCTGTACGGCGACTGCCGCAAGGGACGGCGGCCGAGCTTCGTCGGCGCCGCCGGACCGGAGATTGCCGTGCCGCTGTACGAAGCGTTCGTCAACGCGATCCGGGCGCAGGGCATACCCGTGGCGACGGGGCGCTTCGGCGCGATGATGCGGGTGGAGCTGGTTAATGAGGGTCCGGTAACCCTGATCCTCGACACAAAAGAATGACGCCGCTTGCGGTTTCGCACCGCCAAGCCGCAAACGGCCTATGAGGTGGTTCATGTCCTGGAAACAAATGTTCGGCCGGAAATCGCTCGAAATGCTTCACGCGGAGGCCGAGGGCGACAACCGCTTGCGCCGCATCCTCGGCCCGGTCGGGCTGACGTCGCTCGGCATCGGCGCCATTATCGGCGCCGGTATCTTCGTGATGACCGGCCGCGTCGCCGCCAATGCCTCCGGTCCCGCGGTCATGGTCTCTTTCACGGTGGCCGGCATCGGTTGTGCGCTGGCGGCGTTCTGCTATTCCGAGTTCGCCGCCATGGCGCCGGTCGCCGGCAGCGCCTACACCTACGCCTACGCCACGCTCGGCGAACTCTTTGCCTGGATCATCGGCTGGGATCTCATCCTCGAATACGCCATGAGCTGTGCCACCGTGGCGTCGGCCTGGTCGCAGTATTTCAACAAATTCATGTTTCTGGCCTTCCAATGGAAAGTTCCCGAACACCTCTCTTACGACCGTTTCTCGCATGCGGGAGCGTGGTTCAATCTGCCAGCCGTGTGCATCCTCCTGGTAGTGACGGTAATCCTGGTCATCGGCATCCGCGAGAGCGCGGTGTCGAACACGATCCTCGTCCTCATCAAGCTCGGCGTAGTGTTGTTCGTGATTGCGATGGGTGTCGGCTACGTTACCAAGGCCAACTGGACCAGCATCCCCTACGAGGAACGCAGGCTGGCCGAAGAATTCCTGATCGATGACATCGCCAAGAAGCACGTCAAGGAGGTGGAGAAACTGGAAGGCGAGGAGGCGACAACGCGGATGAAGAGTCTGCAAGCCCAGGCATTGGCCTTTTACAAGATCAACCGGACCGGCGTGGTTCGCGAAGAATTGAAGGCGAAGGGCGCCTTGACGCCGGAGGTTGAGGGCCGCCTGGAGGCCATCGAAAAGGAACACGCGCCGAATCTGCCGGCAAAGGATGCGGACAAGGAAGCGGTCAAGCAAATCCTGGCCGAATCAAGCAAGGAGGCGCCCAATCACGAGGCCAAATCGTGGGGTCTCCTCGGCACCCTGGGACTGAACAAGAAGCTCGAGAGTGTGGACAATCAGACGCGCACCAATTTCACGCCGTACGGACTGTCGGGCATCATCGTCGGCGCGTCGCTCGTTTTCTTCGCGTTCATCGGCTTCGACTCGATCTCCACGCACGCCGAGGAGGCGATCAAGCCACAACGCGACGTACCCATCGGCATCCTGGCGTCGCTGTGCGTTTGCACCATTCTTTACATGGCAGTGGCGGCAGTAATAACAGGCATGCAACCCTACCCGACGATCAACACCGAGGCGGCGATCGCCTCGGCGTTCGAGGAGCGGGCGAAGATGGAGAACAGTCCGGTATTGAGAGCGTCGGCCATCCTGATCGCCCTGGGCGGCCTGGCCGGTATGACGAGCGTGTTGCTCATCACCTTCCTCAGCCAGGCGCGCGTCTTCCTGGCCATCGCCCGCGACGGGTTGATGTCGCAGCGCATCTTCGGCGCCATTCATCCCAAGTTCCGCACGCCGCACATCTCGACGATGCTGACCGGAGGCATCATCATGGTGGTCGCCGCCGTGACGCCGATCCAGGTGCTGGAGAACATGGTCAACATCGGCACCCTGTTCGCCTTCGTGGTTGTGTGCGCCGCGGTACTGCTGCTGCGCATCCGCCGTCCCGAAGTCCCGCGGCCGTTCCGCTGCCCGGCCCTGTTCATCGTAGCACCGCTCGGCATCCTCGTGAACGTCATCATGATGCTGTTCCTGGACTCCGAGAGTTGGCTGCGGCTGGTGGTCTGGCTGGCAATCGGTCTCTGCATCTACTTCGGTTACGGCATGCGGCACAGCCACCTGGGGATGCGCTTGCGCGGCTTGACGCCAGCGGTTGAGGGGGGCGTGCCGCACTCCGACGCCGGCAAGCAGGCGTGATCTCGCCACAACTCGTTTAGCCGCCCGTCTCGGCCTGGGGCGGAACCTCCGCGCCAGTCCGGGACGGGCGGCGAAACATTTACAACGACATTCACCATGCGCATCACGCACATCGACTGCGAGCTTCTCAACGTCCCCCTGTCGCGGCCGCGCGCTTCTCCTGCCGAATCGGCCAACGGACGGCTCAACCACATCGTCGTTCTGATCGTCGAGATGGACACCGACATCGGCCTGAAGGGACTCGGTTTCGCCTACGCTCTTCAGGGCAGCGGCCGCGCCCTGCACGCCGTCGCCGTCGATGACCTGACCCCGCTGCTGCTCGGCGAAGACCCGATGGATCACGAACGCCTCGACGCCAAGGTTTACTGGCGCTTGCAGACCGTCGGCCGGCGCGGCCTCGTGCCGCAGGCGTATTCGGCGTTCGACGTGGCCCTATGGGATCTCAAGGCCAAGGCTGCCAATTTGCCGCTGTACAAGCTGCTCGGCGGCGCCCGCGACTCGACGGCGGTCTACGGCTCCGACACCGCCTGGCTGTGGATGAGTCCGAAGGAAATCCTCGAAGCGTCGCAGCAGTACCTCGATCAGGGAATGATGGGCATCAAGGTCAAGGTCGGTAACGATCCGGCGACCGATTATGGCCGGTTGACGCGCCTGCGCGACACCTGGGGCGAGGACGTCTGGCTGGCCGTGGATGCCAACGAGCGCTACGACTTCGCCACCGCCCTGGCGATGGGCCAGTTCTTCGAGGAGGAAGTCGGCGCCGCCTGGTTCGAGGAGCCGATTACCTGCGAGGACGTGGAAGGACATGTCCGCTTGACGGAGAGCCTGGGCGTGCCGCTTGCCGCCGGCGAGATGTTGTTCGGCCGCGACGAGTTTCGCACCTACCTGGAGAAGCGGGCGCTGGCGGTAGTGCAGCCGGACGTGACGCGCCTGGGCGGCATCACCAGCTGGCTGCGCGTGGCGGCGCTGGCGGACCTGCACCACATCCCGGTGTCGCCGCACCTGCTGCCGGAGATCAGCGTTCACCTGGCGTGCGGGCTGCCGGGCGTCACGTCGGTCGAGTACATGCCCTGGCTGTATCCGCTGTTTCTCGATCCGCCCCACATCGAAAAGGGTAAGCTCGTGCCGCCGCCGCGTCCGGGGCTGGGGCTGGAACTGAATCCGGAGACGGTGGCGAAGTATCGGGTGTCTTCCTTATAGCCGCTTGCGGCTAAGACGTTGTTTCAAAACCCTGTTTTCCCTAAACCGAAGTGGAGCTGTAGCGATGCCAAGGAGATCGCCATGCCTGCACTGGTGAGTGACGAACTGTGGCAAGCTGTCGAGCCCTTGCTGCCCAAGCACCCCCCGTCCCCCAAGGGGGGCCGCCCGCGTTGCCCTGACCGCGCCGGCATTCTCTTCCTGCTCCGCGAGGGCCTGCGCTGGCGGTCCTTGTTCAAGGAACTGGGCTGCGGTAGCCCCACTACCTGCTGGCGGCGGTTGCAGGAGTGGGCGTAGGCCGATGTCTGGCCCCAGTTGCACGCCCGGTTGCTGGAAGACCTCGGCCGCGAGGGCGTCGTCGACCTCACCCGTGCCGTCCTCGATAGCGCCTCCTGC
>JBBQPD010000683.1:0-4189 GCA_038331535.1 Gemmatales bacterium
CTGGGTGGCCTGGTCGGGAGACCAGGCCACAACGGGGGAGGTCAATAAACAAACCTCACTTATCGCTCGGTTTCATCTTCGTCCCCGGCGGGCTGTTGAACAGGTCGAACATCTCGCGATGCGTGGACAGCAGCAGCAGCGTCTTGTTGTCGCCGAGGATGTTCTTGTACGCTTCGAGCTTCTTGAGGAAGGCGTAAAATTCGGGATCCTGCCGCTGTGCCTCGCTGCGAATGCGGTCGGCTTTCGCAGTCGCCTCGCCGCGCAGGCGCACCGCCTGCGACTCGGCCCGCGTCTTCAGGTCGGTAACGCGCCGCTCGCTGGCACTGCGAATGTTGGCCGCCAATTTCTCGCCCTCGCTGCTGTAGTCGGCGGCCATCTTTTCGCGCTCGCTGCGGATGCGCGCGAAAATCTCCTCGCGCACCGTGGACGGGTGATTGGTGCGCCGCAGCCGCACGTCGATCACCTCGATGCCGTACTCGGTCTTTGCCTGCGTCACCTGCTTCAACAGGTCTTCGCGCAGCTTGTCGCGGCGGGCGTCCACCTTCGACTTCCCTGCCTCGCCGCCGAGCGACTCGGTGCTGACGAGGTCGTTCATCTCCATGTCGCCGATGAGAGCGCCCAGCTCGCTGCCGAGGCGCTGCGACAGGATGGAACGTGCCCCCTCCGCCGTGCCGACGGTGCGCACGAACTGATCCACGTGCTCGCCGTCGGCGACGCGCCAGCAGACGTAGGCATCGACCGTCAGCGTCTTGTCGATGGTGTTGCGGTCGCGGTCGCGCGTCATCAGCTCGGCGCCGGGCAGGTCGAAGTATTGCAGGCGACGGTCGAGACGCTGCACCGATTGCACGGGCCACGGCCATTTGACGTGCAGCCCGGCGTCGTCGTCGCGGGCGCCGTCGAAGGTGCGCACATGCTTGCCGAACTGCGTCAAATAGACGAACTCGGTCCGGTCCACCGCGTACAGGCACGACTGCGCGAGCAATGTCCCGCCGACGAGCAGCACGACGAGCCAGAAGAGCTTGCGCATGGTACTCTCCGATCGCCGCTTGCGGCTTAGCGGGCAGCGCCCGCTAAGCCGCAAGCGGCCAATCACGGTTCTTGCGGCGTTCTCGTCCCGAACGGCATCCGCAGCGACTCGAAGGGCATCAACCACAGGTTACGCCGCGCCGGCATCTTGTCGGTGTCCAGCAACACCTTGTCGCGACCGGTCAGCGCCTCGGTCAGCGCGTCCCAGTAGAGGCGGAAGTCGGTCAGCTCGGGGGCGTCCTTGCGCGCCGCCAGTCGGGCAAGCACAGCGTCGCGCTGGGCGCGGACCAGGCGAATCTTGGCGTCGCGCTCGGCCGTGGCGACGCGAATGTCGCGGCGCGTCGCGGCCAGTTGCACGTTTTCGTTGCTCACCGCCTGCGCCCGCGCCTCGTTGACCCGGCGGTCGCGCGCCTCCATCGCCCGCGTCACCGAATGGTAAGAAACGACCACTTCTTGCGGCGGATGCAGGTCGTGCAGCGACACGCCGTCGATGCGGACGCCGAGACCGTGCGGCCCGTACTCGGTGCAGCGTTCGCGCAGCCGCTCCAGCACCTCCGATTGAAACGCCGCCCGGTCCACCGTCAGCAGATTGTCGAACGTCCGCGCCGCCGCCTTTTCGCGCAGCACCGACTCGGCGGCGCCGCGCAGCACCGCCGGCGCGTTCTCGATCTCGAACAGGAAAACGCGCGGCTCGGCGATGTGGAAGCGAATCGAGCCTTGCAGCTCGATCAACTGGCCGTCGCCGGTAATCATCACTGCCTCATCGGGAATCCGGCGGATGCCGTCGCCGCCGTGCGCGCTGGACCAGACGCGCGCCGTCGCCGTTGGTTGTTTTCCCTCGGTACGGAAGCCGATCTCGATGGTCTGAATTTTCGCGGGCTGCACCTTCGTCACCGTGTCGATGGGCCACGGCCAGCACCAGTGCAAGCCGGGTTGCAGGTCGTAGGAGAGCGGCTTCCCGAAGCGGCGCAGCACGGCAACCTCGTCGGCATTCACCTGCGTCAGCCCGCTGAGCGCGTACACAAGAACGACGAGACCGAGCAGCGTTATCGTCACCGAGCGCCAGCGATGGCTCAGCCAGTGCGCCCCTTCGTCAATGCTGAAATGCTCCAGCCAATCGTTGAAGCGGCCGAGGCGGTCGCGCCAGCGCACATAGGTTGAGTTGGTGACGGAGCGCTCGAACCAGAGCAGCCGCATCGCGTTGAGCAGCACGGCCAGCGAACCGAGTTGGTGCCAGACGACGGCGGCGACCGGCGATTGTTCGTACCAGGACGGCGGGGCAAACAACGGCCACAGCCATGCCGTCAGGATGACGCCAGCGAGGTTGACGCCGAAGGCGAAGACGAAGATGTTCTGGCGGATGATGCGGACCGTCTCGCGCGACAGGCGGATCAGCTGCGGCAGCGCCTGCAACGGCTCCTTCATGAAGATGATGTCGCCCGCCTCGGCCGCCACGTCGGTGCCGGCCGCCGCCAGCGCGAGGCCAACGTCGGACTTGGCGAGCGCCGGCGCGTCGTTGATGCCGTCGCCGACCATCGCTACGCGCAACCCCTGCCGTTGCCACTCGGCGACGAACTCGGCCTTTTGCTGCGGCAATAGCTCCGCATGAACCTCGGTCAGCAGCGACCCGGCGCCCTCGGTCGGAGCTTGCATGATGGCGACCCCCACCCAACCCTCCCCCCGTGGGGGGAGGGTTGGGTGGGGGTTTGCGAGCGCAAGAAGTGGCGACGAGGTGCCGAGCGCGGCAGCGACTCCGGCGGCTGCGGCCGGGCGATCTCCCGTCAACAAGGCGATGCGTTCGATGCCGAGGCCGCGCAGTTGCGCCAGCACCTCGGCCGCCTCGGGGCGTAGATGGTCGCGCACGCCGATAGCTCCCAGAACATTTCCGTCGCGCGCGACCAATAGCGCCGTCTGCCCGCCGGCGTCGAAGCGCTGGAGCAACTCCGCCACCTCCGGCGGCAGCGCGACGCCCTGCTCCTCCAGCAGCCGACGATTACCGACGATGACGACCCCCGTGGAAGTCTTCACCTCGACGCCCGCGCCGGGGTGCGCCTTGAACTCCGCTACTTCCTCCAATTGCAAGTTGCGCCGCGTCGCCTCTTGCAGCACAAGCCGGGCGAGGAGGTGTTCGCTGCGTTGCTCGGCGGTCGCCGCGGCGCGCAGCAGGTCGTCCGCCTCGATGCTGGGAAGTGGGACGAGATCGCCGATTTCGAGCCGGCCCTCGGTCAGCGTGCCGGTCTTGTCGAAGGCGAAGGCGTTGACCGACGCCAGTCGTTCCAGCGCCGAGCCGCCCTTGATGAGGATGCCGGTGCCGGCCAGGCGCCCCAGCGCGGCAATGATGGCCGCCGGCGTCGCCAGGATCAGGGCGCACGGACAGGCGACGACCAGCACCGACAGCGCCGGGTAGGCGCTGAGCCGGGCCGATTCGCCCAGCGTCAGCTTCGTCGAATCGGCCGGGCGAAACCAGTTACCGCCGTGGATCATCATGGCGCCGAGAAACGTCAGCGCCGCCAGTCCCAGGACGGCCGGCAGGAAGTAGCGCGCGAGCTTGTCGGCCGTGCGTTCGAGCGGCGCCTTGTCCTTCAGCGCCTTGGAGGTCAGCGCCAACACCCGGCCGGCGACGGTCTGCTCCGCCACCCGCCGGGCGTCGATGGTGAGCGCGCCAAACTGATTGAGCGAGCCGGCCAGCACCTCGTCGCCCGGCCCCTTGTCTACCGGCAGGCTCTCGCCGGTCAGCGCGCTCACGTCCACCGCCGACCGGCCTTCGCGCACGACGCCATCCGCGGGTACGCGGCCGCCGGGCTTCACGACGACGGTATCGCCCGCCTGCAATTCGGAGGTCAGGACGCGCTCTTCGACGCCGTCGCGCAGCCGCCAGCAGCGGCGCGGAAAAATCTCGACGAGCGCGCGCAACGCCCGTTGGGTGCGCTCGAAGGTGACGCTTTCGAGGCACTCGCCGAGCATGCCGATGAAGACGATCTCGGCGGCCACAAGTGGTTCTTTGAGGAGAATGGCGGCCACGCAGGCCAGGGCGAGGGCCAGGTCGGCGCCGACGCGACCGGCGAACAGGGCGTCGAGCGAGCCGTACAGGGCGCGAGCGCCGCCGAGGATCGCTGCCAGCAGCGCGAGGCGATAGCCGTAGACCGTGTTTTCGTAGGCCGGC
>JBBQPD010000684.1:0-4189 GCA_038331535.1 Gemmatales bacterium
AAAGTAGCCGTCCTCCGGCGATAGCCATCCCGGCTCGACCTGATCCATACGCGCGAGTAACACAGCAATACCTTCCGGTGTCGTTGGCCAGTCCTCTTCTCTCATGCCGAGCGCAGGCCGGTCCGTTTCGATCGGCAGTACCTCAACCCGTGTGTCCTCGGGCAACTCGGCCGGAGCGTCGAGAACGATCTGGCCACTCCTGAAAGTGCCTTGCAGGGCGTTCATCGACGGATCCTCCTTCATCGCGGTTGAAGTCTCGATTCCTTAAGTATTTTGGCATCTCAGACCGCACCTCCGCAAGCTCAGCCTCCAGCCCCTCGCGCTGTGCAGTTGGTAGGAAAAGTGGAGACGAATCAGTTCCCATTTTACGAAATGATCCGCCTCTACTTTCCCCTCTCCGCAAAATGATTGCTCATGCCCGTCGCTTCTGTGCCGCGGTTTCCGCGCGCAGTCGCATCAGCGACAGCACGTCAACCCTTGCCCTCGAAGTTTTTGAGCCAGGACATCACCCCACGATGTTGCAACAGTGGACATTCATGATTTGGCAGCCTCATGGCGAATCGGGCGCGTGTCGGGCATCTGTCCTCAGACGATTTCGAGAAACAAGTGCGGACCGTCGAGAAGCAGGCGCTGGACATTCAACACGGCGCGGCCGAGGAGCACCCAAACTTCACCCGGGCTGGCGACGACCTCGACAAGTTGGGCAGCCAGATTGTGGATCGCCCCCTGCACGGGATAGGAAGGCATCATTTGTGCGATGCCGCCGACCCCTCCGATAGGAATCGCTCCGATTTGCGGGAGTGCGAGAGTCTGTACCATCGGTTCCGGCAACAGCGTCCGGTCGGCGGCGGTGTCGATCTGCGTGGCACGTTCGGCTGTTCGGCACCAGTCACCGGGTTTCGGAGCGTGAGGTAGACAAACGGCGCCGGCGGCCGGAGTTGGGACAAATAGTTGTAACGGATCACAGTACCACTCCGCCGGCGCGGAGCTCGCGACGAACGCCCGAACGGGAGACCGGCTCTGGCTCCGCCGTCACCAGTCCGACGTGAATAGCCACGTTGCCCACATTCGTCAGGACGCGAAGGGCCAAGTCGAGTTTGTCGTCCCCCTTGTCCACGACCCGTCCCTCATGGATCGCCACGTACCGGCCGTAGTGGGTAGCCAGCAACTCGGGTAACAGCCGCCGAAATGCCTGATACTCGCGCTCCCACTTGCCGAGAGGCGGGGACAGCGTGTCAAGGACCGGCGCGGCCAAGGTGATCGGCACATTCATCATCGTGTCTCCCCGGCAATTAGGACTGATTCCGTCAACCGGCTGGCTTTCGTGTCGTCTTGTCGCGCGGTTGTCTTTTCCGCGGGGATCGGGGTATCGGCGGTGGTTTCTCGCCCGGCCGGTACGTGCTTTCCAGGCGGTGACAATCGCCGCCAAAGGTCGAGAGTTGATACTCAGCGGCTGGTTCGGCTGTTTCGCTTTCAAGTCTCATTTCAGGCTCATCCGACAAATGCGCGCAGCAAAGGTAAGGGCGGTGAGAGTTTGCCATGTTTATCACGGTACTGAACTCGAACCGTCCTTCCCGCCCCGCTGGGGGGTGTGCCAGGGGTAGCGTAGACGACCTTTCCTTAGTGCTGGCACGTTCAAAGCTTAGGACAAGAAAGGTCGTCTACGCCCGTCGTCGACACGCTAGCGACCTCTGGTCCTCCGTAGACGAGAGGTTCCGTTCGGCGGCTATCCGGGAGCGGAGTTCGGGGGCCGCGCCTCGGACTACCCTCAAGACTGCACGCATTTCCCGGATGAACCTCATTTCAGTCGCCCGTGCGCCAAGCCACCAGGCCGGCGCATGTGCGCAGAACAGATGTCCGTGTCCAGGAGGTGCGTCATTCATCCTCCGGCAGCGGTGGCCGTTTCCAGCTTTCGCGCTTGATGGACTTCGTCCATGATGGCGTCCCATTCAGGATCGTCAGCGAGCGCGCCGGCACAGTGGCGCAGACCTTCGCCCCATTGCCGCGTCTCCTGAACAACTTTCACCTGGACCTCGACTTGCTGTCCGTCAGTCAAGCCCAAGTCCTCTAGCAATTCAATGGTCCGTCCGTGGACCTTGCCGTGGATCGTTTTCATCATTTCCAGTTCCTTCGATTGCCCGCGGAAAGCGGCAGCGTTCTATTCTACCGTTGAGGCAGCGGCCCGAACGGATGGACGGGCAAAAGAGGTCGAGAGTCGATGCGCCGAATCAACTCCCGACCTTTTTTCCTTCCGCTAAGCCGCAAGCGGCGAAGAAGCATCACGCTCCCGCCGGGTCTTTCCCATCAACCCACGGCCCTTCGAGCTTCTGATAATCCGGAGGCGTCAGCGTGCTGCCGCTGTCGCCGCCCGTCCAGCCGATGATCTGGCTCGGCTTGCCGCGCTTCTTGCTGCGCGCTTCCAGCTTCGTCGCCCAGTTCGCGTCGGCTTCCTTCGTCTTGCGCTGTTCCTTGTCCCAGAACAGCACCTTGCCAAAGCGATAGCTCTGGGCGCCCATGTTGACCGTCGAAAACGCCGCCGCCCCCAGCTCCGGCGTACTCAGCGTCTCGCGGTTGCGGGCGCGCACGCAGCCGAGGAAGTTCTCCCACAAGGCATAGGTGGCGTTGCCCTTGCCGGGGTTCTCGAACGTGTGGATCGGCTTGGCGAAGCCTTCCTTCGGCTTGGACGGGCCGCCCGCGACGTCCTGCCCGAAGACCTCGAAACCGGTCACATAGTCGGAGCCGTCTTTGCCCTTGCCGGGGCCGAACTTGATCGTCGCCGAGTGGCCGCGGATGACTTCGCCCAGCTGCGTGTCGTTGCACATAGTCGCCGAGATAAGAACCTGGCAACCCTCCTCGTAATCGGCTACCACCGTCGCCACATCCGGCACGTCGCGGCCATCGTACTCCATGTACAGGCCGCCGCCGCCCGTGACGCGGCCGGGGAAGCGCACGCCCATCGCGGTGATCAGGTGCGTCGTCTGGTGAACGAACAGGTCGGTGAACATGCCGCCGCCGAACGGCCAGTAGCAGCGCCACTGCGCCCATACGGCCCGGTCGAAAGGCATCTCTTTCGGCATCGGGCCGAGCTTCACGCCGTTCACGTCGAACTTGTAGCCGAGGAACATGTCCCAGTCGATCGTCTTCGGCGTCATGTCCTTCTTGATTGGATAGTAGCGCCACTGGCCGACGCTGGAGTTGCGGTAGTAGCTCGTCTGTCCCTGGAGGACATGGCCGATTTTGCCGGCGCGGATGTACTCGTTGGCCGCGAGCCAGGTCGGGTCGGCCATCGACTGCACGCCGACGGTCATCACCCGATTATTCTTCTGGGCCGCATCGACGACGGCGATCGCCTCTTCGATGGTGCGCGTCATCGGCTTTTCGCAGTACACGTCCTTCTTCGCGTCCAGCGCGTCGATGGCCATGCGCGCGTGCCAGTGGTCCGGCGCCGCCACGACGATGACGTCAACGTCCTTCTGATCGATAATGGTGCGATAGTCCTTCGAGACGTGCTTCTTGTCGTCGGCGTCGATGCCGCAGCGCTTGGCGGTGGGATACAGGCCGCGCCCCTTCTTGCTGCCGAGTTCGGCATCGCCGTCCCACACGTCGCAGACGGCGACCGGCTTGACGCCCTTCTTCTCTTCCTGCATTTGCAGGATGACATCCACGTGCTGCTGGCAGCGGCCGCCGACGCCGAGGAAGCCGACGCGAATGGCGTCGTTGGCCCCGCGTACTTCGGCGTAGGAGGAAGCGGCCAGGGTCAGCGCAGTGGCCCCGGCGGCGGTTCCTTTGAGGAATTTTCGACGATTGACCGGCATGATACGAGTCCTCTGATTCAGGGATGCGGGCAGTGATTTCGCCATTGTACGAAGCGGGTTGGGGTGAATGCGACAGAAAACCGCATGAATCGCAGGCGCCACTTGGGCGCACGCCCGGCCACCGACCGACCCGCCGTTCACGGCGGGTCGAACATGCACACATGCCCGCAATCACCTTCTGGCATTGCGGCCATCTCCCTGCTACGATCTTTCCATTCCGCCCGCTGACAACTCACTCCGAGGTTTCCCCGCCATGCGCCGCACGCCACTTCTCGTGCTGATCGCCGCTTCCACCTGTGTGTCATCCATCCGGGCCGCCGAACCCGCGAAGAACGCAGTGCCCGCCTGGACCCAGTGGCGCGGCCCGAGCGGCC
>JBBQPD010000685.1:0-4183 GCA_038331535.1 Gemmatales bacterium
GCGAAACTCATCGTCATCGACTTCCTGGACGTTCGTGTTGGAATGGGCTACCCAGCGACGACCGCCTTCTCCCTTCTTCTCATATGCGATAACAGGGGCGCTATTCTGCGGACCCGTCGGCGGGCCGGCCGCACGCGGCGACCGCAGGACATACGGTTCCTTGTCGCGCGGCGACACGAAAAGACTGTCCAGGTCGGCTGGGTCGATCTTCAGGGCTTCCTGTCGCTCTTTGGGGAGACCGGCGGCGAATTTTTTCAGCGCGGCCACGTCGGACGCGGACTGCCCTTTGTTCGCGGCAGAATATTGCCCCGCGAGCACGGCGAGGCGGCGAAGGGAAGTCTTTACCGCCGGTTCGGTACTCGTGGCAACGCCTCCGCCGCAGCCGCACACGAGACTCGTGAGCAGGATGAGCGAAAGCAGGCGACAGGTCTTGTGGAGTGGTGCTGGGGCAAACAAGCCAGTACTCCTGGTCAGGACAATTAGGTATTTGTTACATTGTCCCCATGTATCGCCCGTCGTCAAGAAGAATTTCACAATTCCTCATTATTTGGTTGTGCAGAGCGCTCGTGCCTTCTACCGTCTCGCCCGCAAGGGGACGTTTCACTACCTTTAGGATTTAGTTGACCCTTCGCGGCCGGAGAACCGCCGCGCCGAACCGGCCTCGTCACCAAGGACCAGGAGACTACCATGTCGCAACCTTCCGCCTTTCGCGGCCGCATCTACGACGACATCACCCAGACCATCGGCGCCACGCCGCTGGTTCGCCTGCGCCGAGTCGTCGGTGCTGCCAAGGCGACGGTGGTCGCCAAGCTGGAAAACTTCAATCCGCTCTGGTCGGTGAAGGACCGAATCGGCGTCGCCATGATCTCCGCCGGCGAACGCGACGGACGCATCAAAGCGGGTACGACCATCATCGAGCCGACCAGCGGCAACACCGGCATCGGCCTGGCGTTCACGTGCGCCGCTCGCGGATACAAGCTCGTCGTCACCATGCCGGACACCATGAGCCTCGAACGCCGCCGTCTCTTGAAGGCGTTCGGCGCGGAGGTCATCCTCACCGAGGGCGCGAAGGGCATGAACGGCGCCATCGCGCGGGCCAAGGAGCTGGTGGCCGAGACGCCCGGTTCCTTTATGCCGCAACAGTTCGAGAACCCGGCCAATCCGGAGATTCATCGCCAGACCACGGCTGAAGAAATCTGGAACGACACCGACGGCAAAGTCGATATCCTCGTATCCGGCGTGGGCACGGGCGGCACCATCACCGGCGTGAGCGAAGTGATCAAGAAGCGGAAACCGAGCTTCAAGGCCATCGCCGTCGAGCCGACGACCAGCCCGGTCATCACCCAAAAGAAGGCGGGACAGCCGCTCCAACCGGGGCGACACCGCCTTCAGGGACTTGGCGCCGGGTTCATTCCCTCCATTCTCAACGTTGATGTCATCGACGAGGTGATCCTGGTTGACGACGAGAGCGCCTTCACGATGGCACGGCGACTGGCGCGCGAAGAGGGCATCCTCGGCGGCATCAGTTGCGGCGCGGCCCTGCACGCCGCGGTTCAGGTCGCCAACCGACCTGACGCCGCCGGCAAGCTGATCGTCGTCGTTCTGCCCGACCTCGGCGAACGCTATCTCAGTACGCCGCTGTATCCGGAATAGTAAGTCGGGCGTCTGCCGCTTGCGGCTTAGCGGCACTTGACCGCTAAGAGTCTGTCCCACAAGGGGTCGCATTCTACGAGCCGCGACCGTCAGGGAGCGTTTTCTGCGGCATGTTGCCAACGCTCCCTGACGGTCGCGGCTCGTAGAACCCCCTTGTGGGACAGACACTAAGCCGCAAGCGGAAGACGGGAACACTACCATTTCTCCATTTTCCTTGCCCTCGCCGATTGAATGAGGTACAAACGCTGTTCTGCCCGTTCGCGGACTTGAGCCCAGTCCTGTCCGTCTCTCCTTGACATCCGCCCAAAAGCGAAGTGTTTTCATGCGCATTCTGGTTGGGTGGGACGATCCGGCCGAGGCCGAGTTGCTAAAGCTCTACCTCAACGGCACGAACGATAACGAGGTGGTCGTCACCGCCACCGCCGAGGAGTTTCTGGCGCAGGCCGGAGCGCACGACTGGGGTGCGGTCCTCCTGTCCGTGACCTTCCCGAAGACGATCGATCAGGGCTTCGCCGCCTTCAGCGGGTTGCAGAAGGCGCTGCCCGGCGTGCCCCTTGTGATGGCTTGTCGGCCTCATGAAATGATCAGTCTGCCGAAGTTCCTCAACCACGGGCTTCGGTTTTACGTCTTTCGCGACGCACAGGGCGACTTCATTTTCCTGCTCCTGAGTACGCTCGAATCCGCGGTCCAGGCCGCCCAGGCCGAACAGTCTCGTAAACTTGCCGAACAGTTACGAGAGGAGATCAACGGCGTCCGCCTCCTCCAGGAGGCGATCATCCCGCGCGGCCTCAAGGTTCCGGCCGGTTACCGTGCCGCCGCTCGCTACGAGCCTTCGCAGGTGAACGTGGTGGGCGGCCAGGCGGTCGTCATGGCGGGCGGCGACTACTACGACCTCTTCTGTCCCGACGCGCAAAACCTGGTGGCCTTGATCGGCGACGCCTCCGGCCACGGTCTCAAGGCCTGCATGTCCATCATGACCATGCACACGCTGGTCCGCATGCTGGTCGGCTCCCGTTTCCGCGATACCGCCGCTTTCGTGACGGAAATCAACAACCTGTTGTGCGCCAACTCCATCATCCAGAGCGGCGGCGGTTTCATCACGATGCTCTACGCCACCGTGGATACGGCTTCGCATGAAGTCTGCTGGTCCTCGGCCGGTCATCCGCCCGCCCTGATGCACCGGCTCGATACGAACGAGGTGGTGCAGGTCGGCAAGAATACCGACGGCGGCATGCCGCTGGGCATTGCCGACGGGGCGGACTACGAGTCGTTCCGGTTTGTGCTGCCTCCGAACAGCCGTCTGCTGCTCTATTCCGACGGATTAACCGACGCCTTTCCCCTGAAGTCGGAAGGCAGTTGCGCCGCCTTCGGCGTCGCGGGCATCACGCGGGCGCTACAGGACTGCCGCGCCTGCGACGTTGACAAGACCCTCGACTACCTGTTCCACTCCTCCCACAAATACACGGGCGATCAGGGCAGGCACGACGATACGTCGGTCCTGCTCCTCGAACGCACCGTCTGAGGAACTCTCCATGAGACGGATACCGATGGTTTGTCTCTCCCTCCTCGTTGTCTGCACCAGCGTCATGGCGCGCGGACCGGATGTGAAAGAGGTACGTCAACTTCTCATTCAGCTGAGGGACCGCGACATTTCCGAACGGCAAGTCGCCCAGCGCGAGCTGACCAAGCTCGGCCCAACCGACGGCGAAGTAGTGCCGATTCTGATGGCGGCCATCGCCGACGAGAACCCGGAAATCCGGCTGATTGTGACCAGTGCGCTCGGCAAAATCGGTGTCCCGGCCGTGCCCGCGCTGAGCAAATTACTCGGCGACGGCACGGCCCTGGAGCGTCGCCAGGCCGTCCTGGCGCTGCATCGGATCGGCGCCGGCGCGAAACCGGCAATTCCGGTGCTCGTCAAGGTGCTGAAAGACAAGGAGAAAGACGTGCGCGCCTTCGCCGCCGCGGCGTTGGTACAGATCGATCCGGACGGCCCGGCGGCCCTGCCGGCGCTCATTGGGTCATTGGAAGACGAAGACGTGGGGGTGCGTGTCGGAGCGATCTATGCGCTCGAAGACCTGGGCCGCAAAGGCAAGGACGTTCTCCCCGCGTTCATCGGGGCGCTGAAGAATTCCGACAAAGGGGTACGCATCACCGCCGCCGCGACGCTGGCGCGCATGGGACCGGATGGCAAAGGTGCCGTCGCCGCGCTGCTGGCGGCGCTGAAGGACGCCGACGCGAACGTACGCAATACTGCAGGCCTGGCGGTGGTACTGATCGATGCCACCCAGGCGGCCGCAGTGGTCCCCGTCGTGACGGCGAACCTGGACGATAAGGAGGCCGAAGTCCGGCGCGGCGCGGCCTACACGCTCGGCCAGATCGGCCCGCCAGCGCGGGACGCGGTGCCTGCGCTCACGAAAGCGCTGAAGGACGAGAAGAGTGAAGTGCGTCAGGTGGCGGCTCAGGCTCTGGCGCTGATCGGCGCCAAGAAATGAGCATCTGTGAGCACGCAGCGCCAGCAAGTGTTGCACTT
>JBBQPD010000686.1:0-4181 GCA_038331535.1 Gemmatales bacterium
GGTGCAGCCCCGCGTGATACCCTCCCGCCAGCGCCCCACTCAGCAGCTTCGACACCGGCGCCTTCGCCTGTACCGTGAATTCCTTGAAGAACGGCCGGTCAAAGCGCTGTTTCAATCCCGCTTCCGTCAGCTTCTTCGCCGCGTAGTGGGCCTTGCGGGCGCACAGGTCGGCCGTCTCCTTCAGTCCCTGCGGGCCGAGCGCGGCGAGATACGCGGTCGCGCGCAGCGCGAAGAGTCCCTGATTCGTACAGATGTTGCTCGTCGCCTTTTCGCGGCGGATGTGCTGCTCGCGCGTTTGCAGCGTCAGCACCCAGCAGCGTTTGCCGTTGCGGTCCACCGTTTCGCCGACGAGCCGGCCGGGAATCTTGCGGACGTATTCGCCGCGGCAGGCCAGCAGGCCGAGGTACGGGCCGCCGTAGGCCATCGGCGTGCCGAGGCACTGGCCCTCGGCGACGGCGATGTCGGCGCTGTACTGTCCCGGTCGCTTCAGCGCGCCCAGGCTGATCGGGTCGAAGCTGACGACGAACAGTGCGCCCTTCGCCTTCGTCGCTGCCGCGATTGCTTCGACTTCTTCCAGGTGCCCGAAGAAGTTCGGATGCTGGGCGATGACGCAGACCGTCTCGTCATCGACCGCCTTCTTCACGTCGTCGGGGTCGAGATAGCCGTGCGGCGTCGGCAACGTCACGACGTGCGCGTGAAAGTTGGCGAGGTACGTTTCCAACGTGCGGCGATACTCCGGATGCACGCTCTCCGCGATAAGGATTTTGCCCGTGCGTCCGGTAACGGCTATCGCCATGAGCACCGCCTCGGCGACGGCGCTGCCGCCTTCGTAGAGGCTGGCGTTGGCCACGTCGAGGCCGGTCAGCTGGCAGATGAGCGTCTGAAACTCGAAGAACGCCTGCAAACTTCCCTGGCTGGCCTCGGCCTGGTAGGGCGTGTAGGCGGTGTAGAACTCGCTGCGGCCGGCGACGGTATCGACGACCGCGGGAATGAAGTGATCGTAGCTGCCGCCGCCGAGGAAGCAGACGGCATTGTCGGCCGGCTTGTTGCGGGCCGCGAGGCGCTGCATGTGCTGCGTCAGTTCGATTTCGCCGAGCGCCGGCGGCACGTTCAACGGCCGTTTGAGCCGCAGCCCGGCCGGGATATTGGCGAACAGGTCTTCGATGGTAGAAACCCCGATCGCCTTGAGCATGGCCCGCTGGTCGTCGGGGGTGTTGAGGACGTAGGACAAGCGAGCCTCCTTATCGGTTCACCGTTTTGCCAATCGGCGAGCGCATCCTATTTCTTGCGGCCGTTCTTCTTGCGCCACAGAGGCAGGACGTGCTTCTTGACCCACTGCGATGCGAAACGGAACCGCTCAGCCTCGTCGTCAATCGGCATGGCGACAACCAGATATGCGGTAACTAGTTCCAATGTCAGGCCAGGAAACGCCAGACTCTCTGGTTTGACCCCATAACTGCCTTCGTGCAGCCAGCACATTACCGTTTCATTTCCGTCGTAGCGCCACACTTCCGGCACTCCCAGCGCCGCATAGAGGCCCATGCGCTCGACCGTAGTCCCTCTCGACCGTTCCACTTCAAGTATCAGGTCCGGAGGAGGAGTAACGTTCAGGTCGAGTTCACGAATGCCGCGCAGCGCTTCAACATTCTGGATGTAATAGCTTTCGTCCGCTTCCAGACCGCGCTCCAGATCCTTCCGGCGCAGCGTGGTCGAGCCGGCGCCGCGGAAAGCAATGCCCATGACGACGCATAGCGCCAGGACGAGGCGGTCGATGGAACGCCTCCATGCCTCGTGTTCGAAGGAGGGCACGATCATCTCCAGGGTGCCGCGATCGTAATTGATCCGCACGGTGGTGCCTTCGCAGACGTCCAGGAATCTTTCGTAACCCGACCAGGTGACGTAATAGAGGACAAGCCGACGATCGCCATCGGTTTTCGGGCGCGTCTTGGTTCGCGCTGCCGTCCTCATGATGCACCTCCGCGCTCGCAAAAACTCGCGGTGAAACCGTCTCAATGCGTCTCGGACGCGATCTGCTTCTGGTACTGCTCCAGCGTCATCAGGTGGTCGAGCTTGGTGCCGGGCGGGACCTTCACCTTGATGATCCAGCCTTTGCCGTAGGGTTCTTGCGAGACCAGCGTCGGGTCGTTCTCCAGCTTTTTGTTGACCTCGACGATGTCGCCTTCCACCGGGGCGTAGATGTCGCTGACCGCCTTGACCGATTCGATCTCGCCGAAGCTCTCGCCGAGCATGGCGGGATCGCCGAGGTCGGGCAGATCGACGTAAATCACGTCGGTCAGCTGATCGACGGCGAACTGGGTCAGGCCGACGGTACACAGGTCGCCGTCCAGGTGCGCCCATTCGTGCGTCTTAGCGTAACGAAGCGTCTTTGGGTCCATGCGAAACCTCTCGCGAATACGCCGCTTGCGGCTTAGCGTGCGCGTCCGCTAAGCCGCAAGCGGCAAGAAGGATGAATTATTTCGCCCGTTTGTAAAACGGCAGCGGCACCACGCGCGCCGACTCGCCCTTGCCGCGCACGTCGAGCGTCACTTCCGTCCCGACTGCCGCCAGAACGGGATCGACGTAGGCCATCGCGATGGCCTTGTTCAACGTCGGAACCAAGGTGCCGCTCGTCACGACACCGACGGTCTTGCCATCGGCCTGCACCAGGGCGCCCTCTCGCGCCGGGCGCTTGCCGGCCAACTCCAGGCCGACGCGCACGCGCCTGGTTTTGTCTTCCTTGCGATTCAGCAGCGCCGCTCGGCCGAGGAAGTCGCCCTTGTCGAACTTCACCGCCCAGGCGAGGCCGGCCTGCAACGGGTCGATGTCCTCGTTCAATTCGTGGCCGTAGAGCGGCATGGCCGCTTCCAGTCTCAGCGTGTCGCGGGCGCCGAGGCCGCATGGCTTGCCGCCGCGCTTTACCAGGTCTTCCCACAACGGAACCGCGAGGTCGGTCGGGGCGATAACCTCGATGCCGTCCTCGCCCGTGTAGCCGGTGCGACTGACGACACAATCGCGACCACGGTAGCGCGACGGCGTGGCGTGGTAATACGCCAGCTTTGACGGGTCGGCCTCGGTCAGCCCCGCGCTCATCTCCAGCGCCTTCGGTCCCTGCACGGCGATCATGCACGTCGCCGTCGTGCGGTCGTCGATCTGGACGTTGCGCGCCCCCTTGTGAGCGTTCAACCATTCGACGATCTTCTCGCGGTTCGAGGCGTTGACGACCATCGCCCAGCCGTAGGGCCAGCGGTAAACGAGAATATCGTCGCGGATGCCGCCATTGTCGTTGCAGACGAGGCCGTAGCGCACCTGGCCGTCCTTCATGGTGGCGGCATTATTCGTGTAAACGTGCTGAATCAGGTCGAGAGCGTCGGGACCGCCGAAGGAGAGTCGGCCCATGTGGCTGACGTCGAACAGGCCGGCGGCAGTGCGGACGGCGTTGTGTTCGTCCACGATGCCGGCGTACTGCACCGGCATGTCCCAGCCGCCGAACTCGACGATGCGAGCGCCGTGGGCGGCGTGCCAGTCGTAGAGCGGGGTGCGCAGGGCCATCGAATCCTTCCTTACTGCTTCCATTCCGCCTGGGGAGAGTGAGCGGGAAGTCTAAAGCGTTGCCATCGTTCCGGCAAGTCGGTTTTGAGCGAACGCGGGTATCATACAGAGGGCGCGCGCCCCCGGCTTGGTGTTTCGCGCCGCCGCGGGGTGGGGGGTGTGGGGGGGAGTAGCCCGAAAGCCACAACCCCGCCGCGGCGGAAAAACCGACGCGAGGGATTCCATGGCTCTGCGCACTCCGCTCTACGACTGGCACGCCGCCCACGGCGCCCGTCTCGTCGAGTTCGGCGGCTGGGACATGCCGGTGCAGTACGCCGGCATCGTCGAGGAACACACCGCCGTCCGCACCGCCGCCGGCCTGTTCGACGTCAGCCACATGGGCCGGCTCTCCTTCGGCGGACCGGACGCCCTCGATCTCATCCAGTACGTCTACACCAACAACGCCGCCACGATGAAGGACGGCCAGGTGCGCTACGGCCTCGTCTGCAATGAACACGGCGGCATCCGCGACGACATTCTCGTCTACCGCTGGCCCTACGGCTGGGCGATGGTCGTCAACGCCTCCAACCGCGTTAAAATCGTTGACTGGCTGAACGCCCACAAGGGGACTCGCAACGTCCAGATCGACGACC
>JBBQPD010000687.1:0-4180 GCA_038331535.1 Gemmatales bacterium
ATCGCCAAGCATCAAGCGAATGCGGTCAAGCTCAAGGTTTCGCACAAGGAGTTCGACCTGACCGCGACCGAAGACGTCCAGGTGCGGCTGGCGAACCCGACGACCAAGTTCGACGAGAAAGGCAAAGTCGTCCCCTATACCAAGGAAGAACTGAAAGAACTCAAGGGCGACGATCCCAAGGCGATCGGCTACAAGGCCGAGTTCAGCGACCTGCGCCAGAACCAGATTGTGCAGGTGGCGCTGATGAAGAAGAAGGGCACCCCAGTAATCCCGAAACCGGACCCCGGCAAGAAGGACGTCGATAAGGCTTCGGTGGCCGACATCCTGGCCGAGTATGCTCCGCATGTAACCACAATCGTCATCATCGCGGAACCGCCGCCGCAGTGAGGTGAAGGACGCCACGGACTTCGATCAGGGCGGGCCATTGGCCCGCCCTGTTGCGTTTATGGTTGTGTAGGCTCCGCGAGCCGAGCGGGGCTTGATCCGCCGCCGGTGCCGCTCGGCTCGCGGCACCTACTTGGGCCCGCTTTCATACAGCCTTTCGTAGGCGGCGACCATCACCTTTACCGCGAACTGCTGTTCGACCCGGCGCCGGCCTGCCTCTCCCATGCGACGGCGTAAGTCCGCGTCGCGGCGCAGACGCAGCAGGGCGGCGGCCAGTGCCGGCGGGTCGGCCGGCGGCACGAGTAGGCCTGTCTCACCATTCACCACCACTTCCGGATTGCCGCCGACGCGCGTCGCCGCCACGGCCAGGCCGCACGCCATCGCCTCCAGCAGCGTGAGCGAGATTCCTTCCGCCAGCGAGGGCAGCACGAACAGGCCGGCCCGCGCCAGCAGCTTCGGCACCTCGCGCACCTGGCCGAGAAACGCGACCGCGCCGCTGATCCCCAGCTGATCCGCCGTCTGCCGCAGCGGCGCCATGCAGACGCCGTCCCCGGCTATTTCCAGGCGAAACGTCGGATCGTCGCGCAACACCAGGGCCGTCGCCTGCAAGAGCGTTTCGACGTCTTTCTCCGGACTTAAGCGGGCGACCGTCACCGCAGGCCCGTCCGGATCGTGACCCGCGCGAAAGCGGTCCACATCGATGCCGTTGCGGATAAACGCCACCTTGCGCGGGCTGACGCCCTGGGCGACCGCCTCGCGCGCGCTGTCCTGCGAAACGCAGACGAAGCGGTCGGTGAGCAGGGCGAGCAGGTTCACGCCGAGACTTTGCCGGCGCGACAGGCGCTGGGCGAGACCGTAGTGGCGCGTGTGGATGACGCGCGGAACACGGGCGAGGACGGCGGCGGGAGTGGCGTAGAGGTGCGGCCGGTTGTCATGCGTATGCACGATGTCGGCCCCCCAGCGGCGGAACAAGCGAGCCAGGCGGAAGACCAGGGAGGGACGCAGGCCGGTCGGTGTGTCGAGCGTTCGCACCGGACAGCCGAGCGCTTCGAGGTCGTCGGCCAGTACGCCGCGGCCGCCGAGCGACACGACCAGCAGTTCGAACCTCGCGCGGTCGGCATGGCGGGCGAACTCGACGAGCAGCTTTTCTTGCCCGCCCATGTCCAGGCCGTGAGTGACGTGTGCCACGCGGAGACGCCGGCCAACTCTCGTCATCGGACTCCCGTCATTCAGACGTCCGGCTCGGACTTAGACGTGGTTTAAAACCCAGGCGAGCGGGGGGCGTTAGCCCCCCGGTGACTCACCGGGGGGCTAACGCCCCTCACTCGCCGGTTCTGAAACCACGTCTTAGCCGCCGCCCATTCTCGACACCCGCACGAAGAGGTACATGACGACCAGGAACACGGCGCTGACGGTCATCAATCGGCCCAGGAGCACGAGGTCGGCGCGATCCTCCGGCAGGGGCGGGTCGGCTTTGGCCACCGTCGGGATCGACGAGCCGATCGCCAGGATCATCGCCGTCGGCACCAGGTACGTCAGCGATAGGGTCATCATGCCCGTGCAGTAGGTGGCGCACACACCGGCCAGGTAGGGCACCAGCTGGCGCATCGTCGGATCGCGCAGAACGAGGCTGTCGCGGCGGAGCCGGTAGAAGTGGAGCATCGTCAGGAAGCACGCTCCCAGGAAGAAAAGCCCGCCTAAAAGGCCCGTCTCCACGAAGGCGTGCAGGTAGGAATTGTGCGCCACCTGGCCGGCATAGACGGCGTACTCGCCGACGCCGACGCCGAAAATCGGCGTCTGGCGCATCACGAGCAGGCCGGTACTCCATAGCTCGATTCGGCTGTGGCCCGTACCGCTGCCGGTCGAAAAGGTCGCCTGCCGCGTGCCCGAAAGGCCGAGAAAGATGCCCGGGATCAACAACAGGACCATCACGATGCCGACCCGTTTGCCGAAGCGCATCACCAGCAGGACGGAAACGCCGACCAGCAGTGCGAGGAAGCCGCCGCGCGAGTGCGTGAGCAGAATGGCGTAAATCAGCAGCGCCAGCGGGGCGAGCCAGAGGAACCGGAAAAGACTCCACGCCTGGTCCGCCAAGCGATAAAGACCCAGCAACACCGCCGTCGCCAGCAGTACGCACATGTCGTTGGGGTCTTGAAAAATGCCGGTGCCCACGAGCCGGAGAATGTCGCCGCTCTCGCCGGTAAACTTCTTCTGGCCCAGCTCGCGCGACACGTCGATGGTCGGGAACGAGATGACGCCGTGATACTGCAACACCGTCGCGCCGGCCACGATCACGACCGACCAGAGGACGACATTCAGGATATGGCGCAGCCGAGAGGGCGTGGTGACCAGCCCGCAGAATAGCAGGAAATAGACGACGACTTTCAGGTATGTGATGGTTGTGTCCAAGGCAGAGCGAAGGGCGAAGTGGGAGAGGTGGGAGAGGAGCATCGCCAGCAGCAACCCGAAAATGCACAGCGTGATCGGCCGCTTTTCAAGCACCTCCTGCCGCAACTGCGCCAGCACCGCGGGGAACCCGAGGCCAAAAGAAATGACAATCATGTACAGGTACAGTTCCGAACCATGGAGGTCGGGAATGGGAAGCAGCTCCATCGGACGGACGAAGAGCACGAAGTTGAGAATAAGGAAGAAGAAAAACGCGAACGCGTGGCCGGCCGCCGGCTCGACGGCGGTCGGGACGGAAGGCAGCAGCTGCCGGCCGATGTAATGCACGGGTTTCGGGGAAAAGGCCAGCATCTGCACTCGGTGGGTTCTTCACGGGTGGTTGTCGCGACGGCCGATTGCTATCCCGTTCATCGCTCGGCCAGCACGTCATTCAGGCGCGGCAGTAATTGCTGCAGGAACTCGACTGCTGGGTCTTCGTCCATGTTCTCGGCCCGTGTGGTCGTCTCGCGGACGACGTAGAGCTTGTAGACGTAGGGCCGATCGGCCAGCGACAGGCGTGGGCTGTCCGGGGCGCGCCATTCGTTGCCGGCCTTCCACGACCAGAAGATGCGTAACTGCTGTTTCCCGCCTGGCTCCTGGCGCTCGAAACGGGAGCTCCAGAAGTCCGCGTGCGTGCCGTCTTTCAGCGACAGCGGCACGCGCGTGGTGCCGCTGGCCAGCTCATATCCGGACGCGACGTAGCAATGTTCGGGCCGATGCACCGCCATCTGACCGGACGGCCCGACCAGCAGACTGACGAACAGCGTGTTGCCGTTCACTTCATGCACGTAGCGGCGGACGCAGGAGCGGCGCGCGCCGGCAATCTCCAGCATTTCTTTCGGCAGGTCGATGACCTGGGAGCGCCAGCGGCCGATCTCGGCGGGCACGCCGTCGAGCCGGTCCGCGGCGGCGTCGAGGCCGGGCGACGGTTGCCAGCGGTGCGTCCAGACGCCGTGAACGACGCCAGTTCCCGCGACGACGGCGAGTCCGACCAGGATGGCTCCCCAGCGGTATGTTGTCATGAGTCCGTTGTCCGTCTGACTGTTTTCAACGAGCCGCGACCGTCAGGGAGCGCTGTTCGCTGTGTGTCGCCGACGCTCCCTGACGGTCGCGGCTCGTTGAACCTAATTCTGCAACCGCACCGGATACGGGTTGATACCGTAGGCGTTCACGCTTTCGCCGATGACCACGGCGCCGAGGATCGGGATGTCGATCGACGCCAGGCGCTGCTGGGCGGCGTACACCGCCGGCAAGCGGCTGACGTTGCGCAGCACCGACAGGATCACGGCGTCGGCGTGCTGTCCGATCATCATCGCGTCGGGCACCGGCAGCACCGGGCTGACGTCGATGA
>JBBQPD010000688.1:0-4179 GCA_038331535.1 Gemmatales bacterium
GAGGCGCTGGGCTTAATGATGGAAAAGGAGGGCGGCAGTAACAGCGCGGCGGCGCGGACGTTCAACGCGCCGCGGAATGACGAGTATGCTCTCAAACTCAAGGAGAGCTTGAACCAGAAGATGGAGCTGGGACGTTCCGTCGGCAGTTCGGCGACGGCGGCGAAGCTGGGCGATTTCTTCCAGTACGCCATCGACCGGCCCGTGACGCTGCCGCGGCAGAAGTCGGCCATGCTGCCCATCGTCGCCAAAGATATCGAGGCCACGCGCGTTAGCATCTACAACGAACGGACGCAGGCCAAGTTCCCGCTGCTGGGCGTCAAGGTGAAGAACACCTCCGGCATGCACCTCAATCAAGGCCCGATCACCGTCTTCGAGGGCAGCAACTATGCCGGCGACGCCCGCATCCTCGACCTGCAACCCAATGAGGAACGGCTGCTCAGCTACGCCATCGACCTGGGCACGGAAGTGAACCCCGTGCCGTCCAGCGACAACGGCCGGCTGACCGTCGTCAAGGCGATCAAGGGCATTCTGCACACGACGACGAAGGTGCGCGAGGCCAAGACCTACACCATCGTCAATCGCAACGACGCCGAGCGCATTGTCCTCATCGAGCACCCGGTGCGCAACGACTTCACGCTGAAGGAGACGGACAAGCCCTCGGAGACGGCCAGCGACTTCTACCGCTTCCAGGTGAAAGTACCGGCCGGCAAGACCGACAAGCAGGTCGTCACGGAAGAGCGCATCATCAACGACAATATCCAGTTGACGAACCTCGACGACAATAACATCCGCATCCTCATCAACAACCCGGTCACGTCGGCGAAGGTCAAGGACGGCCTGGACAACGCCATGAAGCTGCGCTGGGCGCTGGCCAAGACGCAGCGCGAGATTCAGGAAATGGAGCGTCAGCTCAAGATCATCGTGGACGACCAGGTGCGCTTGCGTGCCAATCTGAAGGAGATGCCGGCCACGGCGGCGGCCTACAAGCGCTACCTGACCAAGTTCGACGAGCAGGAAACGCAGATCGAGAAGTACCAGGCGGACGTCAAGAAATTGCAGGGCGTCGAGCATTCTCAGAAGAAGGAGTTCGACGACTTCCTCGCCAACTTCTCCGCGGAATAAGTGGCGTTGCCGCTTGCGGCTTCGCGGACTGTCTCCGCTGAGCCGCAAGCGGCAAGAGCATTTAGGAGAGAAACGGATTCGTGCGCATCTCGTGCGCAACGGTGGTGACGGGGCCGTGGCCGGGGTAGACGACGCTGTCGGCCGGCAGCAGGAAGAGCTTGCGGCGGATGCCGTCCAGCAACAATTCGTGGTCGCCGCCGGGGAAGTCGGAACGGCCGATGCCGCCGCGGAACAGCACGTCGCCGCCGAAGACGCGCAGCGGCGCTGAGCCGCGCAGGACGAACGCGACGTGGCCCGGCGAATGGCCGGGGACGTGCAGCACTTCAAACGTCAGGCCCGCCGCCTCGACGGTATCACCCTCATTTACGGTACGGTCGGCCGGTGGACTGGTGATCGGCGCGCCGAACGGCGCGCTGAGGTTGGCATCCGCGTCGCTGAGCATGATCGCGTCGCCGGCGCCGATGAGGAGCGGGGCGTCGGGGTAGGCGTCTTTCATAGCGCCGTTGCCGCCGATGTGGTCGGCGTGGCCGTGCGTGTTGAGGATGGCGGCGACCGTCAGCCCCTCTTCCTTCAGGCAGTCAAGAATCAATTCAGGCTCAAGTCCGGGGTCGAAGACGACGGCGTCGGTCCGTCCCTCCTGCCAGACAACATAAGTGTTCTCCTCGAACGGCATCGACACCAGGGTGCGGATGTACAGCGGCGCGGTCATGGCAAACTCTCGCGAATGTAAGCTTCGGTCGCTCTGGCGAACTTCGGCGTCGGAGGAGGGTAACGCCGTCCTCGGCGTTGCGGTTTTCCCGCGCGCGGGCCGCCGTCCTCCGCGTCCCGCGCCGATCCAGGGTAGATTATAGCTGGCGCCCGCTGTTTACGTTTCGCGCGCGAAACGCAAACACGATTCGGATCGTATGCCAGGATAAACTCAACAGGCGACACGGATGTTGCACTCGAACCGCTGCCCACTCGTCCCCTCTCCTCGCTCGGCCCTTTACCTCGGCCTCACCGGGTTCCTGATCGTTGCGCTCACCGGCGCGGACCAGGCGCCCGCTCGACCCGACAGTGCCTCACCGCTGGACGAGCCGTTGCGCCTGATCGCGGAGGCCCGCCAGGTCATGCGCGAGGTCAAGGATTACAGCTGCGTGCTCATCAAGAAGGAGTGCGTCAACGGCCAGATGACGCCGAACAACGTCATCGCGCTGAACGTGCGCAGCCGGCCGTTCAGCGTCCACATGCGCTGGCTCGACCCGAGCGATCTGGCGGGGCGAGAGGTGTGTTATGTCGCCGGGAAGAACGGTAACAAGATGCGCGTCCATCCCGGCGGCGGCCTCAACCTGCTGGGCTGGCTGACGGTCGATCCCGCCGATCCGCGGGCGCTGAAGACGACGCGGCACGCCATCACCGAGGCGGGCCTGGGCAACCTCATCGACCGCTACGCCGCCGGCTGGGAGGCCGAGCGCAAGCGGGGCGAGGCGCAGGTCCAGCTCGCCGAGTACGAATACAACAAACGCCGCTGCACGCGCGTCGAGGTTGCCCATCCCGCGAACACGGTCGGGCAGTACGAGTATTTCCGCACGGTCGTCTATTTCGACAAGGAATGGAAACTGCCGGTGCGCGTCGAGTGTTACGACTATCCGCGCCGCGCCGACGATCCCGGCGAGCTTCTTGAGGTGTTTAACTACGTGAATTTACGCTGCAACGTCGGCCTGGGCGATGAGGCGTTTAATCACTGAACATCGTGACGTTTATTGACCGTCAGGTTGTTAGCCGCATGGAATCAGGCCGTCCGCTTGTACCCAGTAGCAGTTGTGCATGAAGTAATAGCTGATAGCTGACAGCTATCAGCTATCAGCTATTGATCTTCTCGTCGTCTTCTGCCGTAGGATGCAGTCAACTGGACGATCAATAAACAATACACCGATCCCCGCCATGATTCGCGTAACGACGGGCAGTCGTTTGCATTTCGGACTGATCGGTCTGGGCGCCGACGCTCCGCGGCGCTTCGGCGGCGTCGGGCTGATGGTCGAGCGGCCGGGACTGAGCCTGCGCGCAGAGGACGCGGCCGCGTGGTCGGCGTCAGGGCCGCTGGCGGAACGGGCACTTGTCTTCGCACGAAGGTTTGCCGAGAGCATCGGCCGCGACCGTCCGCAACGCCTCACGGTAGAGCAGGCGCCGCCCGAACACGTCGGTCTCGGCACCGGCACGCAGCTTGGCCTCGCAGTCGTCCGCGCCCTGGCGGCCGCCTGGAACCTCGATTTGACGACAGACGAACTGGCGCGTCACGCCGGTCGTGGGCTGCGGTCCGCGCTAGGCGTGTACGGTTTCGAGGAGGGCGGCTTCCTGGTCGACGGCGGCAAGCGCGACAGCGAAGGGTTGGCCCCGCTGCTGGTTCGCACGTCATTCCCGGAAGAGTGGCGCGTCATCCTCGCCGCTCCCGTCGTCGCGCCGGGCCTGCACGGACCGGACGAGATGCGCGCCTTCGCGGAGTTGACTGCTTCTGCCGCGACGCCGAGTCAGACCGATGTACTGTGCAGACTTGTCCTTCTCGGCCTGCTGCCGGCGCTGGCGGATCGCGACGGTCCGGCTTTCGGCGCGGCGCTGTACGAGTTCAACCGCCGTGTCGGCGAGGTGTTCGCGACGGCGCAGGGCGGCGCCTACGCGGGGCCGGTGGTGACGGAACTGGTGGATTGGTTTCGGCGTCAGGGCGTCTGTGGCGTCGGCCAGAGTTCGTGGGGACCGACGGTGTTCGCCGTCGTCAACGATGAGGAGAGGGGACGCGATCTCGCGGAGCGATTGACGCGCGCGGGAAACGTCGACGTGGTGGTGACGCCGGCGCGCAATCGTGGGGCGACTCATACCTCCGGCGAGCGGGGGGGGTGGGCCCCCCCCGGGGTCCCCCCCTCGCCGCCCGGCGGGTCCGTGAGCCTTCCGCGCGCCAGGAGATGAAGTAAACCGCCGATCCGACAACGACGCCCGCGTGTGGCAACCCACGCGGGCGTTCGCGTTGGCTCGCGTCAACGGTCCTCCAAGTCTCGCATCAACGAACGATAGGCCGCTTCGTCG
>JBBQPD010000689.1:0-4175 GCA_038331535.1 Gemmatales bacterium
TCTCGTCGCGGGGCAGGGCAGGGGGGAGGGCGGCGGTCACGCGGTCCATGCGGTCGAGCGCCCAGAACAGGTTGACCGCCGTCGGCCGGCTGGTGCGTAATCGCTTAGAAGCCGCGAGGGGTCCGTCTTCACGCACGCCGAGGACGACGCCATAAGCCGCGGCGACGCCGATCGCCGGGGCGCCGCGCACACAGAGAGAGCGAATCGCTTCCCAGACCTCGGCGACGGTGCGGCAATCGCGATAGGTCAACTCGGTGGGCAAACGTGTTTGATCGAGAAGACGCAGCAAACCGAAGTGATCGCCAAGCCATTCGAGCGTCCGCGGCGGGGACATGACGCACTCCAAGATTCACTACAAACGGTGATTCCGATTATCGATTCAGCAGCGCCAGTGCCGTCTCGTGCAGTTTGCCGTTGCTGACGAGCACGTCGGGGCTATAGATGTCCACGCGGCCGTTCCAATCGCTGAAGCGGCCGCCGGCTTCTTCGATCAGCGGCACCAGCGCCGATACGTCCCAGGCATGAACGCCGTGCTCAACCATTAGCTCTCCCGATCCCTGCGCCACCAGGACGAAGCCGTAGAAGTCGCCGAAGCCGCGCTGGCGTTCCGTCTTTCCGCATAGGTCAAGGAACGTGTCTCTCTTGCCCGCCTTGACGAACCACGACAGGCTCGAATAGTAGAGGTGGGCCTGCGCCAGATCGACGACATTTGAGACATGTATACGTTTGCTATCGCGAAAGGCGCCGTTACCGCGCAGCGCGTGGTAGGTTTGGCCGAGCGCCGGCAGATGGGTGACGCCGGCGATCTGCTCGCCCTTGTACTCCAGGCCAACCAGCGTCGCCCAGAGAGGAACGCCGCGGACGAAGCTGCGCGTGCCGTCGATGGGGTCAATGATCCAGCGATAGCCGGACGTGCCGGGCGTATCGCCGTACTCCTCGCCGAGGAAGCCATCGCCGGGAAATGCCTTCGTCAGCGTGTCGCGTAGCAGGGTCTCGGTCTCGCGGTCGGCGACCGTGACGGGGCTTTCGTCGGCCTTCCACTCGACGGCGACGTCGTTGTCGAAATAGCGGAGGGCGACCTCGCCGGCGCGGCGCGCGGCCTCGATGGCGATTTCGTAGCGGTTGCGCCAATCGGGATTCAAGAATAGTCTCCGTGGGAATCAGTTTCGCAGGCCGCGCTCGCGCAGAAGGGCGTCGGCCCAGGCGGCGTCGGCGGGAGTGAGCGGGGGGACGGGGTCGCGTCGATAGTCGAGATCACGGTCGAACGCCCCTTCTTCATAGGCGCGCGTGAACGCCGCTTGGAGATCGACCTGGATGTCCGGATCGCCGTCCGCCAAGGGGACGCGGATACGGGGCAAACGCCGGTTGACAGGAACGGGCCAAACCTCGAAGCGTTCCCATTCGGAAGCGCGCTGCAGGCAGACGAGGTAGTCCCAGGGAGTATCCGTCGGCAGCGAACCCTCCGGCACGGCCACGGTGTAACGTCCACCGCGGAGAAGATCGATTTCCAACAAGTTTACGGCGCTATCGAGGACGGCTTCCTGTTTTTGCAAATACAACTCGCCGTCTTCGCCTGGAGTCTTATTCGTTGGGCTGAGAACCTCAATCGTCGTCACGACCTCCCCCGTATCTCCCGCTCGGCGGATGTCGATAAATCCCTCTCGAATGTTTCTTCCATCCAGCGTTACGATGATCGGAAGATCGTCCTCCTCGGTTGCGACAGCAACCGCCGTTCCCCCTTCACTCCCGTTCGCGGGGTGAATCGGAGCGCGTTGAATCGTTGCGATGTCGGGAAAGATATTCCGGTGTTGCTGGACGACATAGAGCCGCACGTCCAGCTTTGCCCGATACTTCCGAGGCAATCGCCCATTGATCGCACCGCAAAGAGCGGAGATGAATAACCCGTGGAATCCTCGCCATTGCGAGCGACTTTCCAGATATGGATCCATGCCCGGAAACGGACTGGCCATGACAACTACTCCCGCTAAGCCGCACGCGGCAAATCACTTACTCCTTCTTCGCTTTCACCCGAAATTGTACCGTGTTCGGCGTCTCCAGCGGCGGCAACTCGTAGGGCAGCGCCTTGAGGAAATCCACCAGATCGTCGATCTCTTCCTTTTTCAGCTGGCTCGTCTTGCCGTGCTTGTCGCCCTTGTTGAACGTCGTCAGCACGTCGTGCAGCGTCTGCGCTTTGCCGTGGTGCAGGTACGGGGCGGCGCGATAGATGCCGAGCAGCGTCGGCGTGTCGTACTTCGGGCCGATCTTCTCCGTCGGGTCGTCGTTGGCGGTGCCGACGTCGTGCAAGTTGAACGGCTTGGCGGACAGGCTGCTGTCCGTGTAGTACGGCCCGCTGTGGCACTTGGCGCAGCCGACGGCGTCACTGAAGAACAGCGCCTTGCCGCGCGTGGCCGAGTCGCTGAGCTTGCCGGCCCCGAGGGCGTGCGGCGACAGGAACGTGAACTCGAACGAGTTGGTGTAGATGGCCAGGGCGTCGAGGTCGTCGCTGCGGCCGGAGGTTTTCTCCTCCAACTCGATGGCCTTGAAGCCGACCTTTGGCTTCATGCTGCCGCGAATGAGGCCTCCGCCCTGCATCAGCCGGCCGCGGATCGTGTACTCGAAGTCCTGCACCTCGTCGCGGTCGGCGGACCAGTGCAGCGGGTGTGTGTGGGCGACGCCGAACATCGGCGGCACCTTGCGCAGACCTTCCGGCAACTGCCAGACGCGGCCGTCGCTGTGGCCGTCAGGGTGGCACGACGCGCAGGCGATCCAGCGCCGGCTCGTCATCGGGTATTTGGCGGTGCTGAACAGCACCTTGCCGCGCACCCATTCCGGGGTTTTTGGCGGGTCGCACACCTTGATGCGGTCGCGCTCGGCCAGCGTCGCCGCGTCGAGCGCCCAGACCTCGAAGTCGAGCGTGCAGTAGACGTAGACCGTTTTGCCGTCGGGACTGACGCGCGCCGCCCGCGGGTTTTTGCCGACGGTCTTGGCCCGGCCGAGGCGTTCGACCTCCTTGTAATCGTCGTCGATCACCTCGGAGACGTTCATGTCGTCGGTGCCGGCGTAGATGGTGTAGAGGCGCTTGCCGTCGGGCGACAGGGCGGCCTCCCACGGGTTGGTCATAACGTAGACGCCGTTGTAGGTGTCCAGAGCAACCGACGTGCGCCGCGGGCTATTATTCGGAGCGACGAGGTCGTAAATGGTGAGGTGCGGAAAAATGGAGCCGTTGCCGTCGTTGACCTCGGTGCGCGAACGAATGTGGGCGACATAGGCTTTCGGCCGGCGCGGGTGGACGCTGACTTGCCGGGCCAGGTTGTCGGCCTTCTGGCCCTTCCAGGTATCGACGACCTTGCCGCTGGCGAGGTCGAGCGCGCTTAGGTTCGCGGTGTAGAACTCGGTGACGTACGCCGTCTTCTCGTCGGGGCTGAGGGCGAGGCCGCGTACCGACGTGCCCGCCTTCATCTCGCGGAGAACCTTGCGCGATTTCAGGTCGATCTCGCTGACGGTGCCGGGGTACTCGTGGGTGACGTAGGCTCGGCTGCCGTCCTTGGTGGCGACGATGCCGTAAGGTTCGGGCGCCACCTTCAGCTTCTCGACGACCGTACCTGTGACGGCGTCAAGGAAGACAACGGTGCCTTCGCGATAGACGGTCACTATGGCGAGGGGGCCGTTGCCGATCCAGGCGGCGCCTTCGGGTTTGTCGCCGACCTTGATCTCGTGCAGCTTCTTCCGAGTGACGAGATCGACGACGGTGACGCTGCCGTTGTCGGCGTTGACCGCGAGAAGGCGTGTGCCGTCGGGCGAGATGTCGAGGAGGCTATTGGAAGTACCGGCGCGGGCGGCAGGCACGGCGAGCAGGACGGCGAACAGCGAGGCGGTGAAACGCGGCGACATGCACCGTTCTCCTGGCGGGATCGAGGAAGGCGGGACGAGTGCGGGGGCAGGGACATTATCGGGGGAAGAGCAGGGGAATGCAACGGGGGGACGCTGACCGGCCGGCGCGTCTCGGGCAAGCCGCGCTTACAGCGATGCAGATTAAAGGTGTCCATCCCCTTCATTCTGCGACAAACTCCAGGAGGCTAGCAGGTCGATGTTGTTTCGGGATTGCAGACCTCTACCCCTTCCAAAGGTACGACCGCCAACAGGACACGGTCTGCTGTCACTACTTTGTCAAGCAT
>JBBQPD010000690.1:0-4166 GCA_038331535.1 Gemmatales bacterium
GCGACCGTCAGGGAGCGTTTAGCGTCAACGCTCCCTGACGGTCGCGGCTCGTAAGGGTCAATCGTGCCCACGATCCTACCGCGGCGGCGTGAGCGTCGGCGGCACCGAGAACGGCGGGCTGCCGATGATCGGCCCGTCGGACGGCGGCGTCCGGCTCAAACCGAACTCCGACGGTTTCCGCACAACGTCCGTCGTCGTGCGCTGTGTCGGCGCCGTGACGGTGGGAGGCAGCTCCTTCACGGCCGTCGATCCAGTTGCGAAGGGTGTGGAAGGCACCGTCAGGACCGGAGTACCGGTCACCGCTGGGCGCGTCGTAACGGGAGTGCCGGTCGTCACGTTGCTCTTGGGAGCGTCTCCCGTCGCGGGTAGCGGCCCGACTTCTTGCAGCACGGGAGACGGCTTCCACAGATTCTGCGGAGCCGGGGCGGCGTCCTCGATCTGCGGGTTCCCGACCGCTCCGGCTCCCGGCGCGGTCATCCCGAGCGTGACGGGGCTGGGCCGTTCGCGTAGCTCCAGGGCCGCGCTACGCTCCGCCAGGTGTTCGACTGCCCGCTTCTGGGCAAAGCCGGGCAATGCCCCTTCCGAGATCACGATGTTGTTGCGGGACAGAATCGTGCCTTTGGCCCACTCGTAAGCGGCGAGGGAATTGTTGTAGTCGCGGATGGCCTCGTGCTCCTGCGCCACGGACGTCGCCCAGCGACTCAACGCTTCGTAATAAGGGGACTCCACAGACTTACCGCTGTCCACCTCAGCCTGCTTCACATCCAATACGACCTTGTTCGCCTCCAGGGCCGCCTTGTTGGAGCGAATCAGTTCGTAGCCCAGGGGCAGGCGCTCGTATTGCTGCGTCAAGAAGCTGATCGTCTTGCGCTCCGCGTCCGCCAGCGTTTCGTAGGCTCGGGCCAGCTGGAGTTGGGCGATACGCACGTTGGAATGGGCAACGCGGTAGCCGATGGGCACGTTCAACCGCAGCTGGGCCGACCAGTTGTTGAAGTGATCCGACGCCAGCGCCCGGAAGGCATTTTGAGTGGCGTCGGGACCGTCCAGCCGGCTGCCGATCGCGTTCACGTCGTAGGTCGCTCCGAAGCGCAGGTCGGGCAGGAGGTTGTTCTTTTGAACGAGCAGGTTCATCTGGGCGACCTTGACCTCCTGGCGGGCGAGGTAAAGTTCCGGCCGTAGAGCCAGCGCCTCCTCCTGAGCGGTATGCCAGTCGGGGATGTACCTGGCCAACGTCGGCTGGTCGCTCGGCACCAGGCGTTTGCCGTCGTCGCCCTGCATGCCGAGGATGGCACGGAACTGGCGTTGCAAGTCGATCACGTCGTTGAGGGCCTTCATGCGCGTGGACCGGAGGGCTTCGTACTGGGCGCGCGGCAGGCCCACGTCGGCAATATTGGCACGGCCGGCAGCCAGTCGAGCCTGCGCCAGGTTCAAGGCCCGCAGAGCGAACTCGAGCGCCCTCTCCTGAGCCCACAGGTTCCAGTAGGAGTACGCGAGGTTCCAGTAGGAAGTTTCGACGTTCAGCACCATGATATGGACGTTGCGCTCGAACTCGGCCCGTTGCTGGTCGAAACGAACGCGGGTGATGAGGATACCCTCTGCCGTCGGTTGCGTGTTGAGGATACCCTGGTTAATGAACGGGACGGGCAGCGCTGCCCGCAACTGGTTGATATCAACGCCGAAACCCTGGAGCAGCGGCTGCTCGAAGCTAAGCTGCACGTCCGGACGATAGTTCGGATTGACGCGGGCCGGCAAGTTCGTGAACTGGTACGGTACGTTGAACGTGATGCCGACCACACCGCCCGATGGCAGCGGCTTGACGATGCCGGTCGAGAACGTCGCTTCCTGCTGCGTGATGGCGGTTAGTCCGCCGTTGCCGGCCTGAATCGCGTCCTGCGAGCTGGCGATGGGCCGATCCGTGGTGGTCCAGCTCATGCTGGAAGTGAACACGGCGTCAAACTTCGACAAGGAAGCCTCGATGCCGGCGCCGATAATGGCCGGATCGAGGCGCAGCACCCGGATCGAGTCGGACTGGCCGACGCGGCCGTTGGTGCCGCCGTTGAAGGATGGCAACTGGTCGGTGGACGTCTGCTGCGAGTTGATATTGCCGAACAGGTTGGCGATGATGGTACTCGGGTTGCCGACCGTGCCCGTTTCGAGGGCAATAGCGATCGCCTCGGCGAGCGAGATGTAACGGATCGGCCGGTCCGGAGAGAAAATGTCAGGCGGCTCTGCGGAGCGCTGGACCACCGGCTTCGACTCGGCCTGGGGATCGTTCGCCAGGTTCGCGGGCAAGCCAAGCTCTTTGTACTTGGTGAGGTCTTCTTCGGTCACATAGACCGTCTGCTTGCAGCCGACGACGCCGGCCAACAACAGAGCCAGGCTCCTGACGAGTAGCTTCCAGCGCATAGTCCTGTCCCCGATTTACGAACCACGCCAGCCCGGCTGACCGGCGCGACTGATCGCCCCGCGGACGGAGTGTCCGTTCACGGAGGCGCCCCCGAGCTATCCGGTGAGCATGGAATCGCCGATGCTATCTCCATCTATCGGCCGTGTCAGTCGTGCGGATGAGGAAAGATTTGCGGGTTGTGCCGTGCCCACCGATTATTCCGCTCGTGCCGGAAAGATGGGCGGGAAGGGCAGGCTCGTCACGCAGACAATTTATTTGATTGGCGTATATCATTCTTCACGAAATTGCCACGCCGCAGAACAGAGGACCGCTCGTGAGCGCCACCGAACCGCGAATCCACATCCTCGGCGTCGGCAGCGATGGACTGGCGGGCATGACCGCCCGCGCACGTGAAATTTTGACCGTGGCGGATGTGCTCTTCGGGTCGGCGCACGCCCTGTCGCTCGTGGCGGAGCTGAAGGCCGAACGGCATCGCATCGGTAACGACCTGCAAGAGACCGTCGCCGCCTTGAATGCCGTCTCGGGCCGCAAGCGCATCGCCATCGTCGCCGGCGGCGATCCGCTGTTCTACGGCGTGGCTCGCTACCTCTGCGACCGGCTCGGCAAGGATCGCTTCGAAGTGTTGCCGCACGTCAGCAGCATGCAGCTTGCCTTCGCGCGCGTGAAAGAGACGTGGGAAGAGGCGTACCTCACCAACCTGCACACGCACCCGCTGGAAGAAGTGATCGACCGCATCCGCACCGCCGAGACGGTCGGCCTCTTCCCCGGTGAGAAGGAAGGGCCGGCCGAGATCGCGCGCCAACTCCTGGTCCGCGGCCTCGATTATTTCCGCGCCTATGTCTGTGAGAACCTGGGCGGTCCCGATGAGCGCGTCACCCAGGGCGAGCTGAGCGAAATCCAGGAGATGGAGTTCTCGCCGCTCAACGTGATGATTCTCAAGCGCAAGCCCGGCCGACCCGACCTGCCCGCCGCGCCGGGCCGCTATCGTCGTTTCGGCAACTCCGACGACGTCTTCGCCCAGAGCCGGCCGAAGAGTGGTCTTATTACCCAGACCGAGGTAAGGTCGCTGGCCCTGGCGCAACTAAACATCCAGGCGGGCTGCGTCGTCTGGGACATCGGCGCCGGCTCCGGCTCCGTCGCCATCGAGGCCGCCCGGCTGAGCGAACCCGGCACCGTGTACGCCATCGAGCAGGACGCCGCGGATTATCATCTCATCCTCGCCAATGCCGAGACGTTCGGCGTGCGCAACCTCAAGGCAATTCACGGCACCGCCCCCGCTGTGTTCGTCGGCCTGCCCGCGCCCGATGCGATCTTCGTCGGCGGCACCGGCAAGGAGATCGGCCGGCTCCTGGCGGCGGCGTGGACGGCGCTGCGCGCGGGTGGTCAACTGGTCGTCAACGTCGCTACCCTGGAGAGCCTGAGCGCTACCCACGCGACCCTGAAGGAACTGGCCGGCTCGGTGTCCGCGCTGATGGTCAACGTCGCGCGCGGCACCGAGCAAATGGAGACGCTGCGCTTCGAGGCGGTGAACCCGACGTTTCTGCTCGCGGCTGGTAAGGAGAGCGTGGGGTAGCGACGCGGCCTGGACGCGGGTTGCGGTTTCGCGCTAAACGGCATGCCGCGTCCAGGCGGCTAAACAAATCATTTGCCGGTGCGTAGAATAAAAGTGGATAACGAGAGGGCGAGTTCCGTTTGTGCCGCGCGGTTCTCACCCGGCGTGAGGTTTTCGTATGGGAAAGGAATCGTGCCGGGATTTCTC
>JBBQPD010000691.1:0-4166 GCA_038331535.1 Gemmatales bacterium
TGTTCGCCGCCGGTTACGCTCTTTTTCCCGAAGCGGAATATCAGGCGACGTTCCGAGCTTTCGAGGAGATCATCGGTCTGGAGAGACTGCTGCTGTTTCACGTCAATGACAGCCTGAAACCGCTCGGCAGTCGCGTCGATCGCCACGCTCACATTGGCCGCGGCGAACTGGGTCTGGAACCGTTTCGCCTGCTCGTGAACGATCCGCGCTTTCGGGAATTGCCGATGATCCTGGAGACGCCGAAAGAAGAGGGCGACGAAAACGATATGGACGCGATCAACCTCGCCACGCTGCGCGGGCTGACAGCAGTTTTTTCCGAGGACGACATGGCCGAACGGCCGCGGCAGACACTTACCGATTACCTCACCGTCGCCATCAGCCCGGCGCTGATTATGGCGCTGGTCGGCAGCCTCATTTTCTTCCTCGTCGAGGTGGCCTACGCCGGCGCCTACGGCTCCGAAATGCGCTGGATGCTGTTCTTCTTCGTCTTCGGCATCGTGCTGATCGCGCGTATCTCGCTCATCGGCGAAATCTCCAATCGCGCCGGAATCTACGCCGCGATTCTGGGAGTGCTCGTCTGGTTCGGGCTGATGAAATACGTCAAATATCCACCCGATAGTCCGGTGGGCGCGCTGCGCGGCCTCCTCAACCTCGGTCTGATCGTCCTGGCCTGGTGGTGCGTCAATCGCCTGGTTCGCGACTGCACACAGATCGACGACAGCACGCGCGTCGATAGCCGTGGTCTACTCCAGGCCGCCGGGTTAGAAGAACTCGACGTGCGTTCCGAGGACCGCCGTAAGCATGGCGAAGCGGCGAGCCGGGAGCGACCGGAGAACGAACCGGAGCCGCGCGGCTGGTATCAGCGCTGGCAGCGCTATCGCGAAGCGCGGCTAAAAGGGCGAACGCCGGGAGTGACCGTCGTTTATTTTTCCCTCGCCGCGCTCCCGTTATTCGGACTCGGACAGTCGCTGATTCCCGCCGCCGCGGCCGGCCGCCGCCAGTACGTCTTCTGGCTGCTGACGATCTACGTCGGCAGCGGTCTCGGGCTGCTGCTGACGACGAGCTTTCTGGGACTGCGCCGCTATCTAAATCAGCGCAAACTGAAGATGCCGCCTGCGATGACGGCCATGTGGCTGGCGCTCGGCGGCGGGCTGATCGCCGTGCTGCTGCTTCTTGGCGCCTTCTTGCCGCGGCCGCTCGCCGAGTACCCGCTCATTGATTTCAACCCTGTCGGCTCCGAGAAAGAGTCGGCCTCGCGCTTCGCCGTCAAGGGCGACAAGCCCGGCGAGGGCAAGGGCCGGGCGAACTCCGGAAAGGCAGCGAAGGAAGACGAGAACGACACGCAGAACAAGGACAACGGCGCCGGCAAAGGCAAAGACAAGGACAGCGGCAAGGACAAGGGCGGCGAGAAGGGCGGCGGCAAGGACAAAGACAAGGGCGCCGGCAAGGACGGGAAAGAGAAAGACGGCTCCGGCAAGGACAAGGATAAGGACAAGGACAAGAATTCCGGCAAAGAGCCGTCGAATTCGCGCGAGAAGAACGACGACAAGAGCGAAGCGGACGCCGCGGAGCAGCCTCCTGAGTCGGGCCTGTCGGCGGTGTCGGAGTTCTTCCGCTCGCTGGCGCCGGTGCTGAAGTGGATCGTCTTCGGACTGATCGCGCTGCTCGTCGTTGTGTTCGCGCTGCGGTCTGGACTGCGCTGGCTGGCGAACTTCTTCGAGTGGGCGCGGAACCTGCTCGACGCCCTGCGCAACCTCTTCAGCGGGTGGTTCGGCGGCTGGGTCGGCGGCACCAACGAGGAGGAAAAGCCAGCCGCCGAGAAGGTCATGCCGCCGCGGCCATTCTCCTCCTTCTCGAACCCGTTCAGCGACGGCAGCGCGCGTGGCCGCTCGCCGCGAGAACTGGTGCGCTACACGTTCGCCGCGTTCGAGGCTTGGGCCAACGAACACGACCTCGGCCGGGCCGACGGCGAGACGCCGCTGGAGTTCGCCCGCCGCGTCGGCGACGAGGTGCCGAAACTCGAAGATGAGGCGCGGCGACTGGCGGACCTGTTCGCGCGGGCGGCCTATTCGGCCGACGAATTGTCAGCGCCCGCGGCGGCGACGTTGCGGGAGACATGGGAGTTGCTGGGTCCGCCGCTTGCGGCTTAGATGTGGTTTCAAAACCGGCGAGCGGGGGGCGTTAGCCGCCCGGTGACTCACCGGGGGGCTAACGCCCCCCGCTCGCCTGGGTTTTGAAACCGCCTCTTTGCGGAGTGCGAAGCCGCAAGCGGCTGGTCACGCATACAACCGATAGTCAATGTCCGGGAAGATGTTGTGCCGGCGCTCGACCTCGGCCAGCCACGGCTCATCGAGGTCGTTGTTCTTCAGTTGCTCGTAGAGGTGATTGAGGTTGAGGACGTGGACGCGCGTTCGCTGGAGCGCGTAATCGACCATCGTCCCCGTTTTCATGATGAACGCCCAGTCGCTCGACTGCGCCAGCAACAATTCGCGAGCCGCCTGGTTCAGTCCCCGGCGGCGCAACGGCGACGGGTCGGGGTTGGCGCGCGCCAGCTCGACCATGCGGTCGGCCCCTTCGTGCAGGTGGCGGTAAATCCAGTCGTTCGAGCCTTCCAGCCACACTTCGGAATAGCCCTTGTAGCCCCAGCTCGAAAAGCTCGGCTGCGCGATCTGAATGCGCGAATGGCGTTCCAGGTATTCCGGCATGTTGATCGTCTTCACCGTCTGCTGGTCGAAGTGCATCTTGCGCAGCAGGAAGTTGATCCAGTCCGGCCCCTCAAACCACCAGTGGCCGTACAGCTCGGCGTCGTAGGGGGCGACGATCAGCGGCGGCCGATCGGGCATGGCGCCTTTGAGCCATTCGACCTGCTTTTCGCGGTTGAACATGAAGTTGCCGGCGTGGTCGGCGGCGCGCTCCAGCGCCACCTTGGGATCATACGGCAGCTTGTTATCGGTACGGCCGGTGATCTTGTAATACTTGATGCCGAGCAGGCTGCGGATACCGGTCTGGTGCAGATGCGGCTTGACGTATTCGTAGTCGAGGTCGAAGCCGACGTCGCGATAGAAGTCGCGGTAGTTCGGGTCGCCGGGGTAGCCTTCGACGGCGCTCCAGACTTGCTTGGACGATTCGGTGTCGCGTCCCAGCACGGCCACGCCGCTGGTGGGGCACATCAGCGGGGCGTAGACGCCGTACTTCGGCCGCGGGTTGGCGAACATGATGCCGTGCGTGTCGGTGTAGAAATACTTGATGCCGGCGTCGCGCAGCAGCAGATCGACGCCCTCGGTGTAGCCGCACTCCGCCAGCCAGATGCCGCGCGGCCGCCGGCCGAAGTGGCGCTCGAACTCACGACAGCCGATCTCGATCTGGGCACGGCGAGCCTGCTCGTTGATGACCATCAGCGGCATGAAGCCGTGCGTCGCGGCGCAGGTAATCAGTTCCAGCTTGCCGGTGTCGAAGAAGCGCTTGAAGCCGCGCAGGATGTTGTTGCCGTAGTGGTTGACGAAGACCTCGCGCGCCCGCGTGAAGCGCTCGTGGTACATCTTCGCCAGCGGTTGAAAATCGGGCGACCAGCGGGTGCGCTCGATCTCCTTGCCGGCGAGAACGATGAGGTTGTCGAGGTGGCGGACGTAGCGGAACTGCAACAGCGGATCGGCCAGCATCGCCGCCAGCGTCGGCGTGACGGACATGGTAACGCGCCAATCGACGCCGTCGCGTTCGAGGCCGTCGAAAACCTCCAGCAGCGGGATATAGGTCTCGGTGATGGCCTCGTAGAGCCAGTCTTCCTCAAGGAAGTCGTCGTACTCGGGGTGGCGCACAAATGGCAGGTGGGCGTGCAAGACGAGGTTGAGGTAGCCGACAGGCATATCACCGTTCCTTCATTTCCACTGGCGATTCGCGTCTCCCTTTGTCCTAAGACTTCCCCGCAGTCGTTTCAAGAAGTTGCGTCTCCGCGACTTGCCGTTTCGCGCCAGCGGCCGCGCCAGAGCGTGCGCCGCCCCGGCAAGTCCGAGTCGAAAAGCAGACGAAATGGATCGCTATCGTCGCGGTTCAAGAGAGGGACCGCGACGAGATCGGCCGATTTGCCCGGCGCGAGACTGCCGGTCACATCGGCCCAGCCCAGCGCCTCTGCGCCGGCGAGTGTGGCCATCCACAGCAGCGTCGAGCAG
>JBBQPD010000692.1:0-4160 GCA_038331535.1 Gemmatales bacterium
CCATCGGATCAACCCGAGGGTGATCAAGGTCAAGATGTCCAAATTCAAGAAGAAACGCCCCGAGCATCGCCCCGTACCGCCCTTGAAGAAAACCTTTGCAGAGTCAGTCGTTATGCTTTGTTAAACGGTATTGGGCTTAAACCTCCTGGATGACTGTTGCCAGGAAGACAGTTTGCCCTTTTCTTGCCGATCAAGATAGAGCAAGATGGCGCTGTAGTACTAAGCCGCCAGCGGCAATCGTCGTCCTACGCCGTTTCGCGCAACACCCGCGCCACCTCGCGCACGATGCTCACTTCCTCGCGCGTCGCGATGACCAGTATCCGGCCGCGTGATCCCGGCGCGGCGACGTCGGCGTCCGGCTTGCACGCGGCATTCGCCGCGGCGTCCAGCTCCAGTCCCAGGCATTCCAGGCCGCGGCACGCCTCCGCGCGCACGGCCGCGGCGTGTTCGCCCACGCCCGCCGTGAACACCAGCGCGTCGACGCCGCCCAGTGTCGCCGTCAGCGCTCCGATCGTCTGCCGTAGTCGGCGCGTGTACATTTCCAGGGCCAGGCGGGCACGGTCGTTGCCCTGCTCCGCGGACGCCAGCACCGCCCGCATGTCGCCCGACACGCCGGACACGCCGAGCAGGCCCGATTCGCGGTTCAGCGCGTCTTCCACCTGTCCCGGCGTCAGCCCCTTGTGGCGCAGGACGTAGAGCAGCAGGCCCGGATCGACGGCGCCGCTGCGCGTGCCCATCATCAGGCCGTCGAGCGGCGTGAAGCCCATCGTCGTTTCGACGCATACGCCTGCTGCAACCGCCGAAGCCGAGCAGCCGTTGCCGAGGTGGCAGATCACCAGCCGCGCGTCGGTGCGGCCGAGCATGTCCGCCGCCCGGCCGGCACAGTAGGCGTGGCTGAGGCCGTGAAAGCCGTAGCGGCGCAGGCCCCAGTCGCGCGTCCATGTGTCCGGCAGCGCGAAGGTGCGGGCGGCTGCCGACAAGGTGGCATGGAAGGCGGTGTCGAAAGCCGCCACTTGCGGCACACCGGGCCAGGCTGACTCCGCCGCCGTCAAGCCTTCCAGCGCGATGGGATTGTGCAGCGGCGCCAGGTCCGACAGGCGGGCCAGCTCCGCCTTGACTTCGGCAGTCACGCGGACGGCGCGGGTGAACGAGGGGCCGCCGTGAACGATGCGATGACCCACGGCCGCGACCGCTGCCCGATCCGGCAAGCGAGCCAACACTTCGTCCACCGCCTCGGCGGGACGGGTGGCCTGCAGCGTATCGGCGACCGGTGCCGTGCCGGCGCGCTGCAGCTCAAAGCGAGCAGGCTGGACGGACCAGTCGGCCAGTCCGGAGTAGGTAATTTGCTCGGTTTCCGCCGAGAGCAGCGTGAATTTCACGCTGCTGGAACCGGTGTTGAAGACGAGGATTTGCATGAGTTATGCCGGGAAAAAAGGTGTGGCAGCGCTCCCGGAAAGAAATAGACTACCGGCGGCACGGCCTCTTTCGCATAATGACGGTTAGGTTCGCGCGCCGTCGGGTTGCTTTTTCCGCCCCGGGCCGCGGCATCCCAATACTTCTCCTCGGAGGACGCGACGTGGCAGAGCAGCAGACTCCCCCGGCCGAAACCCAGCAACAGACGGAAGTGGTCCTCAACGACAAGGACGCCAACTCCGCCTACTCCAACTTCGCGCGCGTGACGGCCACGCCGGAAGAGGTTATTGTCGATTTCGGTCTCAACCCCAATCCCTTCCTGGCCGGCAAGCAGGAGATCAGTGTCACCCAGCGCCTGATCATGAACTTCTACACCGCCAAGCGCCTGTGCAGCGCCCTGGCTATGACCCTGCAGCGCCACGAGGGGACATTCGGCAACATCGAGCTTGACGTTCGCCGCCGCGCCCATCCGGCCCCTGGCACCGGCGTCACCAAGTAAGAAGCTCACGAGCCGCGACCGTCAGGGAGCGTTCCCCGCGCTCCCTGACGGTCGCGGCTCGTAAAGTTTCTTACTTGCTCCGCGTCTCGTACCGCTTCGGTTTCCCCTTTTCGCCGACGGTCAGGGTATAGCTCTTGCCGTCTGCCGCCACCGACAAGCGTATGCCCTCTCCCTGGCACTTTTCCTCGGAATTGGCGATGAATTCCGGGTCAACGTTCTCCTGCGCCCCGACCGTCACGTTGCGGTGCATCTGGTAGATCGCCTGTACTTCCGGGATGCGGCGCAGCGCCGTCAGCACGGCCGGGTGGCCGCCTTTCTTCGCTCCGTTGTTAAACACCGCCACGCGCGGCTTGACCGTCTCGATCAATACCGGGTTGTTGCTGATGTCCAGGCCGTGATGCGTCACCTGGTACACGTCCACCGGGCCGATCTTGTCGGTCGGCGCCACGAGCCTGTACTCGATGTTCCAGGTCAGATCGCCCAGGTCGAGGAAGCGGAAGCCGCCGTAGCTCAGCACGAAGCCGAGACTCTTGGCGTTGTCCGACGGATCGTCCGCCTTCGGCTTGTGGTCCTTCGCCAGCGGATTCGCAGGGCTGCGCGGGCTGTCGGGAATCACCTCGCTCGAAGCACACAGGCAGAAGAGCTTCACCGCCGGCGCACCTTCCTTTTGTTTCAAGCCGATTTCGTCGCCGGCCTTGACGGTCTTCGACTTGCCGCCGGTCGCGGCGCGATAGGCGGCGCTGAGGATCGGGAAATTGGTCGGATCGTCCTTCAACGACCCGGGGATGCCGCGGTCATAGTAATTATTGATCGGCATCAGCTTGGACAGGGCCGCGACCCCGCCGTAGTGGTCGCTGTGCCAGTGGGTGATGAACAGGTGATCGATGGCCTTGAGGCCGGCCTTCGTGGCGGTGCGATGAATGCGCTCGGCGTCGCGCGCTCCGGGATTGCCGCAGTCGATCAGCACCGACTCGCCCGCTGGCGTGATGATGAGCGTGGCGGCGCCGCCCTCGGTGTCGATCCAGTAAATGTCAAGTCCCGGCGCCGGCTCCGCCGCGGCGGCAGGGAGGGGCAGAAGCAGCCCGAAGATGAAAAGACACGACCACCAGCGAAACATGCGCGGTCCTCCGAGGGAAGTATCAGGCGACACCAGAACATGATATCGTGGAGCGTGAGAAGGACGAGGAAGACGCTTCACGACCTGCTGGAGAATATCAAGATGCGACGAATAATGTTGATCCTGACGCTCGCTCTGTTGACGCTATCGGCACCCGCGCCGGTGCGTGCGCAAGAGGCCGCCGAGTACAAGCGCACGCCGGACGTGATTTACGGCCGCAAGTTCGGCCTCGCCCTGACGCTGGACGTCTTCAAGCCCGCCAAGCCGAACGGCGCCGCCGTGCTGTCCATCGCCAGCGGCGGCTGGTTCTCCCGACCTGAACTGATCGTGCCGGCGTTCTACGGCGAGCTTCTCAAGCGCGGCTACACCGTGTTCGCCGTCGTTCACGGCAGTCAGCCGAAGTTTACCGTGCCGGAAATCCTCGAAGACATGCACCGCGCCGTCCGCTTCGTCCGCTACCACGCCAAAGATTATGGCATCGACCCGGACCACATCGGCATCATGGGCGCGTCAGCCGGCGGCCACCTGTCGCTGATGCAGGGCACCTCCGGCGACGACGGCGATCCGAAGGCAAAGGATCCGGTCGAGCGCGTCTCCAGCCGAGTGCAGGCGGTGTGCGCCTTCTTCCCGCCGACCGACTTCCTCAACTACGGCAAGGCCGGCAACGAGCTGATCGATCGCGACCTCCAGCCGCCTTTCACCGCCGCCGTCGATTACCAGGAGTTCGATCGAGCCAAGGCGCGCTTCTTCCCCGTCACCGACAAGGACAAGCTGCGCGAGATCACGAAGAAGATTTCGCCGCTCTATCACGTCACGAAAGCGTCCGCTCCGTCTTTGATGATTCACGGCGACGCCGACACGCTCGTCCCGCTCCAGCAGTCGGAGTTGATGCTGGCAAAACTGAAAGAGGCCGGCGTCGCTTCGGAGCTGCTCGTCAAGAAGGGCCGCGGCCACGAGGTGTTGCTGATCGTGAGCGAGATCGGCAGCTGTGGCGACTGGTTCGATAAGTATCTGATGATGGGAAAAAAGTAAGTGCGCGGGTCGTGACGAAGCGGGATTCTTGAATTCATTCAGGCTCTCATTGCGAGGAGGATCACCTATGCCAGCAATAATCACCGTGGAAGAAGCCCA